>QNDO01000040.1 GCA_003644895.1 Candidatus Hydrothermota bacterium
ACAACCACACTTCTGCCTATAAGTGTTACATCTTTTCCAGTAAGGTCAAATCCACTTTCTTCCAAAATTTTGATTACCCCTAAAGGGGTACTTGGAAAAAGACCTTCTTCTTTTTTTACCAATTTACCGAGATTATAGGAGGTAGCTCCGTCTATATCTTTTAAAGGATCCATAACATCAAGCACAACATTCTCTTTTATGTGGGACGGTAATGGCCTCTGCACAATTAGTCCGTTGATATTCTTGTCCCTATTAAGTTGCTGGATGAGGTCTATAATCACTTTTTCTGTGATATCTAATCCCAGCAAGAAGGTTTCTGTTTTTACTCCTAATTTAGAGGCTCGCTTTTCAATAGATCGTCTATAAACAGAAGATCCGGGGTCATCGCCTATTTGAATTATTGCAAGAGTGGGACAATAGACCTCTATCTGGGGCTTAATCTCTTCATAGATTTTCCTAGCAATGGATTTTCCATCTATAATTTTCGCACTCATAAAAATATGATAAAGCAGGCATGAAAAATAGACAAAGAATTTAATATATACAAATTGAAAAAACAACGAAGATAAGTTAAAATTTTTATATGAACAGAATTTCCGTCAGTCCAACTCGTATGGAACTCCTGAGGCTCAAAAAGCGTACAGCACTTGCCAAAAGGGGACACAAACTGCTTAAGGATAAGCAGGACGAACTTGTGAGAAGACTCTTTGAATTGCTTAAAGGTGTCCGTGAGCTGAGAGAAAAGGTAGAAAAAGAGATTCAAGAATCAGTAAGGAGATTTGTCTTTGCCCGCTCCTCCATGGAGCCAGAAGAAGTAGAAGCCGCATTCTTATTGCCTAAGAAAAAAGTTGGATTGGAAACATCCCACAGGAAACTCATGACTATTTCCGTTCCCGTATTTGAAGAAAAGATAGAAGGTGAAATGATATCTTATGGTTTTGCCACTACATCACCTGAACTTGATATTTCCTTGGAAGCACTGGATAAAGCGTTAAAAGATCTCATTGAACTTGCTGAAAAAGAAAAAAGTTTAGAGCTTCTCGCCAATGAAATTGAAAAGACAAGACGGAGAGTAAATGCTCTGGAATATGTATTAATTCCTGAGCTTGAAGAAACTGTAAAATACATATCAATGAAGCTTCAGGAAATTGAAAGGTCTGACATAACAAGGTTAATGAAGATCAAGGATATTGTAAGAGCTCATTAAGCTGCTTAACTTTTCAATTACCTCATGGAATGGTGGTACATCAAAGAATTCAATGCCTGTAAGTTCATTACATAGACTTTTATAAATCATAGAAACCCCATCTTTTAAATCCTGAGGAAGTACAGGTGGCTCTGTCTGGACAAGTTCTCGCCAGTTCTGGATATTTTTCTTTTTCGCTTCCTCTTTCGCATTTTTTACATCCCTGTACCACTCTGTCTTTCTGTAATATTTTCTCAAAATTTCCTTCGAAAGGTTTATTCCATCATACTGAAACCTGCACTCATCTGGTGTTCCAAATACATCAACAACCATGATATCTCTTACCTCGTCAAAGGCAAATTCAAATTTACCATCTATATTTTTTATTCCGAGTTCTGAAACCCTATCTGTTATCTTCTGATTGAGTCCTTTTATCAAATCTTTAACTTCATTGACTTCTTTGTTACTTAATCCACTCATCTCCTGAAATTCATTCCAAGATATATATCTGTCTGCTTCCTCAAGCTTTGTACTTACCTCTATTACAGGGGGGTGAAGCTTTTCGTTTACTCTGACCCCTCCTGTAATTTCGTAATCCTCCGGAGTTATCTTCCCCTCCCTCAGGCGGTTCAGAAAGCTCGACCCCTCCACAATATAATTTCTGTAAATAAACTCGGCTGGGATAAGAAAATTATTCCTGAGCTTCTTAAAAATGGAATAGTCGTATTCACCCCTTTCAGGATCAAAAACAGGTTTTATAACCCTTACAAGTTTTACCTCCATAACATTGGTAGGAGAAGTTAGATCATTAAGACTTTTTCTTTTGCCGTTCTTATCAATGAGACCGAGATAATGAGTTTTTATTCCTGCTTTTATTGTTTTTTCAAAGAAGTACGCAGATATAAGAGCAAGTGCTTTGCCTTTATCTTCAATTAGACCTGGCATCTCTCCCCAGTCGAATACAGAGTATCTATCACTGAATATGAATCTACCGATACCGGTTTTATCTTCCTTTGGTGGTTCAATAATTTTAAGGTCCTTTACACTTCCCATTTTATTTTCCTTTGGTAGTAATTTTATTTGCTGTAGCTCAGATTCTCAAATTTTACCCTTCACCCTGATCCATGGAAATGACTTTGTCACCCACTCTACCTTCACCTGCTCCCTTATTATCCTCAACCATTCGGGTATATCCACCTCCACATTTATAGCCACAATGCCCTTTATGACTCCATTTTTTATAATTGCTTTTGCAAAACTTTCCCCCTTTTTCCAGAGAAGAACATCGTGGGGCACGCTTTTCATGTCGCCTGCAACAAATATACTAATGTCCAAGGTTTTCAAAAAATTATATGGGAAGAATCCTGTATAGGGTGCTTTTATACCCGCCATATTCAGGGCAGCATACCAACCTGAGAGTGAAGCAACAGGCCATATTGGAATAGACCTGTATTTTCCGGATACAATATCATATACTTCCACAACGTCTCCCGCTGCGTAAACATCTTCAAATTCTGTTTCCATAAACTTATTAATCTTTAAAACTTCTCCCCTCTTCACAAACTGGAGAGCGGGAATTACCCCCTTTCCTGCAATCAAAAGCTTACAGGGTAATTTTTCCCCCTTGTCGGTAAATATGAAACCTGCCTTCACCGCTTTAATCTCTCTGTCAAATCTGAACTTTATTCCTCTTTCCATCAAAAGATTTTTAAGAAAATCCCCGCTCTCTTCATCAAGCATTCTGGAAAGAGGATAGTCAGAGCTTACTATCACCTCCGGATTGACGCCCCGTTTGATGAGTGCATCTACAATTTCCAGAGAAACAAATCCTCCACCAAACACTATTATGTCTTCACCTTTTTGAACTGATTCCTCTATTCTTCTTACATCCTCAATGTTCCGGACTGTAACCACAGAATTATACTTTTCCTCAAAGGGATAATTTGGTTCAGAGCCTGTTGCAATTAAGAGCTTATCATATCTTAATTTACCGTTAGGTGTATAAACGAACTTCCGTTCAAAATCAATAGAAATAACCTTTTCTCCGCCCCTAAATTTCACACCTTTGGGAACAGATAAAAGGGCATTCTTAAATTCAATTTCCCTCTTTAAAATATTGGGGAGCACCATTCTGGAGTAAGGGTACTTATCCCCAGAAACCATTACAACTTCATCACCGGGTCTTAATTCTTTTAATTTTTGTGCACATGTGAGAGAGGCGATTCCCCCGCCTAGAAGAACAAAACGCATCTAAATAATCCCAAGTTCTTTTAATTTCTTCTCTCTAGGAACCCCGTTTTCATCCCATCCTCTCAACCTGTAATACTCAAAAAGTAATTTCTCAAATTCTCTTTTATCATAAATTTCACCCTTTGAAGGTCCCGTTTTTATAGCTTCTTTAAATAACCTCTCAGGAAGAGTATCATGTTCTCTTGTAAATCCCGCCCTCACATTGAAAAGTCTTTCAACATTCCAGATTCTTTCCCCACATTTAAGAAGTTTCTCTGGACTCAAGTCTATATCCCAGGTTACTTCAAGCATTTCCGAGAAATCATCAACACCATAAATAGTTCTGGCAAATGAGCATATTCCAAGGGAATCCACAACGGCCTGCTTATCCTGTAACTCCTTTACAATCAGGGCCTTATCGTCATATTTTAACCGGTATTCCGGATCATCTGTATTGTAAACTTCCTCGGTGACAGTAAACGCTCTTACGTGACAGCCTCCACGGTTTGAGGTGGCATAAGCAAGTCCCATTCCCTTTACCCCCCTCGGGTCATAGGCAGGTAATTCCTGTTTTTTAACACTCATGGAAAACTTTGGATGCCCAAAATGTTTTGTTAATTCGTAGGAACCTTCAGCAATTAGATCTCCAATGCCCTCCCTCTTTGCAGCAAGATGGATGAGATTTATCATTGCCTCAGCATCTCCAAACTTCACAGGAAATGGAAGGTTATCTTCTCCTATAATCCCGCTTTCAAAGAGGTCCATGAGTGCAGCAATGGTGGAGCCCAGGGATATACCATCAAACCCATATTCATTGGCGAGGAAATGTGCATATGTAACAGCATGAAGATCACTTATCCCCGTTTGTCCACCAAAGGCCCACAATGTCTCATACTCGGGTCCACCCCCCACATACTCTTCTCCCTTCCAGTATACTTTGGAGATTCTGTTACAGGCAATAGGACATCCCGCACAGGACCCATTTCTCACGAGAATTTCCTTATTGACATTCTCACCATCTATTAGAAGATACTCATCAAAAAATCCATCCCTGTGATTATGTGTGGGAAAGGCACCGATTGAATTTATGGCCCTCACAGTTCTGGTGGTCCCATAAGTTCTGAACATAGTGACCCCACCACTCTTCTTAACCCTCTCATAAATTTTTGTGAGGTAATCCTTCAATCTCTGGCTGGATATTACACTTACCCCTCGAGTTCCCCTTACAGCAATGGCCTTAAGATTTTTACTACCCATAACCGCACCAACACCGGTCCTTCCTGCTGCCCTATGTGCATCAATAATTATCGCAGCGATTCTGGAAAGTTTCTCACCCGCAGGCCCAATTTCTACTGTCTTAGCTTCGGGGTGTGTCTCGTCTTTTAACAGGGCATCAACCTCACTTGTTGTTTTACCCCAGAGATGAGACGCATCTCTGATTTCTACTGTCTCATCATTTATCCATATATACACTGGATTATCAGCTTTGCCTTCAATTACTATCAGGGTATAACCTGCATGTTGCAGTTCAAAGGGGAAATACCCTCCTACATTTGAGGATGCAATAAGACCGTTTAAAGCTCCTTTGGTAACAACCATCATTCTACTGGTTGCGGGTAACGGAGTTCCGGCAAAAGGCCCCAGCGCAAAGATGAGTTTATTTTCAGGGGATAAGGGATCAACTGCAGGGTTCATTTCGTCAAGAAGTAGCTTTGATGCATATCCCCTCCCCCACAGGTAGTTAAAGAAAATATCCGCTTTGAGTTTCTCTCTGATTATATTTTTATCGGTGAGGTTTATTCTTAACAGCTCTCCCCTGTACTTCATGGCTATTCTCCCCTTAAATACTTTGTAGCAGTTTCTCTCTGTTTAAAGTACACTGCGTCCTCAACCTCCACATACAGAAGTGCTCCCTGTGGGCAGTATTTCACACACTCTGGATCACCTCCACAATGATCACATTTTATCATTGCATCACTGGTTAAGTTGGGCTTTATACTCCCCCATGGGCATGCCATCATACACTGTTTACACATGATACATAGAGCCTTGTTATACTCCACAACACCTGTCTCTGGGTTCCTGTACAAAGACCCGGTGGGACAAACCTTCACACAGTAAGCATCCCGGCACTGTGTACATACAAGAGGAACAAATTCCAGATTTTTATCAAAATAATAAATTTTTATTGCCGAATTTAAAGGATTGAAAGAACCGGCTTTTACAAAACTGCAAGCAAGTTCACATAATTTACAACCTGTGCATTCCTCAGTATTAATAGTAAGAACCTTCATAGTGCCCCCTTGTTTAGAACAAGGTCAATTCTCCACCTTCTTTCTTCTTGTTTTTCTGATTCTTAAGGGATTCTATATCGATCTTCACTTCTCCAAAGACCCCATCAAAGCCTGGCTTTATTTTAACCTTCTCCTTTCTCATAGCCTCAACGGCCAGGCCCATATCTTCTATTCCAGAATATTTGATGATGTCATCAATGGGTGCTTCAAGAAGAATATAGAATTCAGGGCCGATGGAATTAATCAATATTTTTCTCATCTGCTCTACTTTCTTACTGGAAACGCCTATCTTCAATACCTCTGCGATAATTTCTTTGAGAGGAACAAGACGTTTATAAGGAATTGCTTTTTCATGCCTGAATCCATAAGGTCTATCAGCAAGGTCATAAACCCTGTGAAGGACTCCTATGGTCAAAGGATTTCCGCAAACAGGGCATATATTTCTTTCTTCTATGGCCTTTTCCGGATGCATGGATACATTGCAATTCCTGTGTCCGTCGTAATGATATTTTCCTTCTTCTGGGAAAAACTCGATGGTATACAGAAATTTTTTCCTATCTTTAGATTCTAGAACCTTCTTGAGTTGATAATAATCAAGCTTTTCTGCAAAAACATTGGCTTCTCTTCCAAGATTTCCGGTTGAATGTGCATCTGAATTAGATACCAGTATATAATCATCAAGTTCACTAACCATCCAGTTCATTGGTGGATCCGAAGAAAGGCCTGTCTCAAGTGCGGTAATATATTTTTTATATTCACCACAGCATTCCTCTATTGAATCAAACCCTGAATTAGAACCAAAAAGGGAAAACCACGGAGTCCATATATGAGCAGGGATGATCATAATGTCCGGATTTATATCTATAATAATCTTTATGGTATCCCTTAAGCTCAATCCAAATATAGGTCTTCCATCGGCGGTTAGGGAACCATAGTGAGAAAGTTTATTCTGTAGCTTTCTCACCGTGTCAAAATCAGGAAACAGCAAAACAGTGTGAATCTTCCTCAATTTTCCACCCTGTGTATAGATATTGGAAATCTCCGTTTGTAAGATGTAATTGACACCATTAAAGCTGAAAATACCAGGCGCCTCGGGTCTCAATTTTAATTCAAGCTCGTCCAACCATAAAGGATGAAGGCAGTCCCCAGTACCAAGAAGGTTTATACCTTTCTCTTTTGCTGCTGCTGAAAGCGATTCGATAGTAATATTCTTGGATGTTGCTCTTGAGTATCTTGAATGAATATGTAAATCTGCAATATACATATCAGTAAGCCAAGTATGTCACTCTCGAGCTTTTTTCAGTACCCTCATAGAGTGTAAAATGCTCAAAACCCAGAGCAGCTTTGAATCCAGCTTTCTTCAACAAATTTTTAACCAGAGGGGGGTCATAGCCTCTCTCACGGAAAATAGCATCTATTCTTTGATACTTATTATTCTCTCTTACAAAGACTGTAAAGTTCAATGTAGAGATCCCATCTTCGTATCGTGTTCTCCATATAGTTACCACATCATCACTTTCTTCAACCTTGGTATTATTCCCCCAATCTCTCCTTAAAGAGAAATCTGTATTTAAATCAAATACAAAGGCTCCACCCTCGACCAGTATCTCATGTACTCTCACAAAAATCTTTAGAAGTTCTCGTTCATCAAGCACGTTGTTCAGACTATCAAAAATCGAATATACACCATGAAATTCTTTATCCTTTACTGGGAGATCACGAAAATCTCCCGCAAATAAAAAAACATCGGTGACATTTTCCTTCTTCACCTTCTGTCTGGCAACTTTTACCATCTCCAGAGATCTATCAAAACCGTAGACTTCAAAACCCTTTCTATTCATTAAAAGTGCCATTGTCCCTGTTCCACACGCGATATCGAGCAATCTTGTCTTCTTCTTTAGAGGCGACAGATTCATAATTTGTATTATGTACTCCGCCCATTCTTGGTAGTTAACACGATGCATTATTCTATCGTAATAACGAGCTATCAATGAAAAAGAATCTTTAGTGCTCATACTACATAAGTTTAAAGAAATATGAAGATATGGTCAATCCTGTTGTTGACTGAATTGTCTGTTAAAAGTATAATTTTAACACAAAGGAGGCAAAGATGAAGGTACCAGAAGAGCTTAAATATACTGAAGAGCATGAATGGGTGAAGGTAGAGGGAGATATTGCAATTGTGGGGATTACTGATTTCGCCCAAAATGAACTTTCTGATATTGTCTATGTGGAGCTTCCCGAAGTAGGGAAAAATATCAAAAAGGGAGATGTAATAGCAACTGTAGAAGCTGTTAAAACCGTTGCAGATGTGTATTCTCCTGTAAGCGGTGAAATTATTGAAGTTAATGAAAAACTCAAGGATGAGCCATCCATTATAAATAATGACCCATACGGTGAAGGCTGGATCGCGAAGGTCAAGATGGAAAATCCTGAAGAGATTAATGCCCTTCTTGACCATGCAGCTTATAAAAAACTTGTAGAGGAGGAATAGAATGCATCCCTTCCTCCCTAATACGGATAGAGATAGGGAGGAGATGCTAAAAACCATCGGAGTCTCCTCTTATAGAGAACTTCTAAAAGATATTCCCGAGGAACTGATCTTTAAAGGGGAATTAAATCTTCCGGAATCTCTATCAGAGCAGGAAGTTTTCGAGCTTCTAAGGGATATCTCTGAAGAAAACAATGCCGGGCTTAAAATTTTCGCCGGAGCTGGTGCTTATGACCACTATATTCCAAAAGCTGTTATATTTCTTGCTTCTCGTTCGGAATTCTACACCGCCTATACTCCCTACCAAGCAGAGGTAAGCCAGGGTACCCTCCAAGCTATTTTTGAGTATCAAACTGCAATATCCGAACTTACCGGCATGGATGTTACCAATGCCTCCATGTATGATGGGGCTTCTGCTATGGCAGAAGCTGCTTTAATGGCTATAAGAATAAAAAAAACAAAAAACAAAATACTGTATGCTTCATCCATTAATCCTTTTTATGTCCAGGTTCTGAAAACTTATATTTCAAGGGCTGGTATTGAACTACAAGAGATCAAAGTCAACGAAAATGACGGAAGAGTGGATATCAATGATCTGAAATCAAAAATAACAGAGGATGTGGGGGCTTTAATATTCCAGCATCCAAATTTTTATGGTATACTTGAAGATCCACTCCTTCTGAGAGAGGTCACAGAAAATACGGGTATTCTTCTCATAGTTGTTTATAATCCTATCTCTCTCGGTATTATCGCTCCTCCTGGACAATACAACGCAGACATTGCAGTTGCTGAGGGGCAACCTCTGGGTCTGCCCTTGAGCTTTGGAGGGCCTTACCTTGGATTATTTTCTGCGAAGAAAGAATATATACGTGAAATGCCTGGCAGGATTATAGGAGAAACTATGGATGTAGAGGGTAAACGAGGATTTGTAATGACTTTACAAACGAGAGAGCAGCACATTAGAAGAGAGAGAGCAACATCAAATATATGCAGTAATCAGAATTTATGTGCACTTCAGGCACTGATTTATTTATCCTTGCTTGGAAAGAAAGGAATTAAAGAAGTAGCCTTGCAATGTGCATATAAGGCGCATTATCTTTATTCAAGACTTATTGAGATTGACGGAATACAAAGTGTTTTCAATGCTCCCTTTTTTAATGAATTTGTGGTAGAATTACCGCTACCTGCTGCTACACTGGTGGAACAAATGTTAGAAAAGGGATTTCTGGCGGGAGTTGATGCAGGACAATTTGGGCTCAATGAAAATTGGCTTCTTGTGGCTGTGACTGAGAAGCCTAACGCTTATACGCTGGATTCGTATATAGATGCAATTAAAAATATTCTCACAAAATAAATTAGAGGAGGTTTAAATTGAGTTTTCCAGTAGAGGAAGTCTGGGTTAACAGAAAAGTAGTTAAAATTATCTTAAGGGGGGTCAGGGATAGACCGGGAGTGGCTGCGGAGGTTTTTGAACTTCTGGCTGCTCGTGGTATCAACGTAGAACTTATTGTGGCAGGACCGGCATCAAAAGGTAAAACAGACATTGCTTTTTTGATACTGGAAAGTCAGACCCACTTTATTAAGGATTCTGAAGATATACTCCTTGAGGAAATTGGAGGTACCGCTATTAATTATGACCCAAAAGTTGCTCTTATTGTCTTTTACGGGAGTAAGGAACTCTCCAAAAAACCTGGAGTTGCAGCAAGAATTTTCAACATTCTTGCTGAAGCTGGTGTCAATATTGAAATGGTAAGTACTTCTCTTGATTCCATTTCTCTAGTGGTCAGGGAACACGGACTCGACAGGGCGATAGCTGCAATTACAGATGCTCTTGGAGTGGAAGTGGAGGAGGGTTATTGAATGTCTCTTAAGCTCCTGCAGGGCAATGAAGCTGCAGCACTGGCAGCAATTAAAGCCGGAGTAAGGTTCTACGCCGGTTACCCAATTACGCCCTCTTCCGAAGTTGCAGAAATTATGTCCCGTGAGCTTCCCAAAGTTAATGGTATTTTTATCCAAATGGAAGATGAAATCGGTAGTCTTGCTGCATGCATTGGCGCAAGGTTAGGTGGAATGAAGGCCATGACAGCTACAAGTGGCCCTGGATTTTCCCTGATGCAGGAACACCTGGGCTATGCAGCCATGACAGAGGTTCCTGTTGTAATACTTAACGCAATGAGAGGTGGTCCCTCCACAGGTGCTCCCACAAGGCCGTCTCAGGGCGATGTCATGCAGGCAAGATGGGGTACACACGGAGATCATCCAATTGTGGTTTTTGCTCCCCAAAGTGTCAGTGAGGTTTTTCAATTTGTAATCGATGCTGTAAATATCTCCGAAATACTAAGAATACCTGTAGTTGTGCTTACTGATGAAATCACTTCCCATATGAGAGAAAAGGTCAACATTCCGGAAAAAATTGAAATTTTCACACCTCCTTCTATTATCAAGGAG
>QNDO01000041.1 GCA_003644895.1 Candidatus Hydrothermota bacterium
ACAGGTTCCCAAGGTATCATACTCGCATTGATACCTTTTATTCTTGGACTTATGATGTTAACGAGGCTCATTCCAAAGATAAGTTGGATCTCAAGATGGCCTATGGCATTTACCGTTGGGCTGGGCGCCGGACTTGGAATTATTGGAGCGTTGCAAGGCACTTTATTTCCACAGCTCAAAGCAACAATCATTCCTTTATGGGTTCCGGGTTCCATATACGAAACAGTAAATAATCTTATTATCATCGTGGGGGTTCTCACAACAATATTCTATTTCTTCTTTTCTATTGAACATAAGGGGACACCCGGGAAAATAGCAAGAACTGGCATAATATTTATTATGATATCCTTTGGTGCTTCCTTTGGTTATACTGTCATGGCACGTGTCTCACTTCTAATCGGAAGGATAGGCTTTCTCCTTTCAGACTGGCTTAGGATAATTTAATTCATGAGTGAATCCATAGTCAGAGCAGAAAATATTTCCAGATTCTTCCAGGATAAAAAAAGAGGCATTGTAAGAGCAGTTGATTCACTTTCATTTGAAGTAAAACCTGGGGAAATCTTTGCGATTTTGGGACCCAATGGAGCAGGCAAAACCACTACATTGAGGGTCTTATCAACCATTCTTAGACCTACATACGGGGTAGCTTACGTCAATGGATACAATATTCTTGAAAAACCGGATAAAGTAAGACAATCCATAGGTTATCTTCCTTCGGAAAGTGGATTATACCATAGATTGACACCTCATGAGGTAATTTCATTATTTGGGCGTCTTTCTGGGCTAAAAGGGAATACTCTCAAAAGAAGGGTGGATGAATTAGTAGAGTCACTCGGCATGCAGGAATTTGCTCATACCAGAATTGAAAAACTCTCCACTGGGATGAAGCAGAAGGTCAAGGTCGCAAGAACCATTGTCCATGACCCTCCAATCCTGATTCTGGATGAGCCAACTCAAGGTCTTGATGTACCATCTTCACAGATTGTGGAGAAATTCATTAAAGAAGAAAGGGACAAGGGTAAAGCTATTATTCTGTCCACCCATATTATGGAGGAAGCAGAATATCTGGCAGACAGGATTCTCGTAATTCACAAGGGAAGAAAAAGGGCGGAAGGTACTATGGAGGAACTCAGAAAAATGACGGGTAGAACAAGATTAAAAGAGGTGTTTCTCCAATTAATAAAAGAGGACGGAGCATGAGGATAGGTACACTGATTTATAAAGAGCTTCTGGACATTGTGAGAGATAAAAGAACCATACTTAGTATGATAATAATCCCTCTTGTGGCCATACCTCTTTTAATTTTTGTTGTATCATTTTTTGCATATGCGAGAGAGAAAAGGACATTTAGAGAAACTTATACCGTGGCAGTCAGTAATGAAATTAAGGATAATGAACTAGTAAGGCTTCTGAGAGATAGTAAGTTAAACATCCTCTTTTCTTCAAATCCCTCTCAAAACATTATAGATAAAAAAGCAAAAGCAGGATTAGATTACAAGAATAAGATTTATATTGTATATATGGATGCAAGTAGTAAGGAGTCTAAGGTAGCAGCAGAACGGTGCGAAAAGGCACTCATGGTATTAAAAGAGAACCTCATCTTTAAAAAGCTAGAGAATTATAAAATTAATAAAGAAATTTTAAAACCTTTCGAAATTAAGAAAGTTAATGTTGCCCCACCTAGAAAACTTGCAGGACTTTTTGCAGGTATCTTACTCGGCTATTTACTTGTTATCATGATATTTTCAGGAGCCACATATCCTGCTATTGATGCAACAGCTGGCGAGAAAGAGAGACGCACCATAGAAATTCTTCTTTCATCACCTGCAACAAGAACCGAGATAGCTATGGCAAAACTAATAGCAGTGGCGGTAGTTGCCATACTTTCGGCGCTGCTCTATGCCGTAAGCTACAGTATTACCATGCTCACCTTTTCAAAGGTATTCGTTAAGGACCCAGCACTTTCTGTCATAATAAATTCTCTCCCCTTTAATTTACCTATCGTTCTTCTTCTTGTACTGACTCTCGTACCATTTTCCCTTTTTGCGGCATCTTGTGAAGTGGCAATCGCTTCCTTTGCAAAGAGTTACAAAGAAGCACAAAGCTATTTAACACCCCTCATGTTTATTGTAATTTTACCAGCTGTGATAAGCATTACATCCCCGGATACAACTGTAAGTCTTAAAGGCGCCTTTATACCAGTATACAACATGACGCAAGCAATCAAGATGATTATGATGGGAGAAATAAATATAATGTTCCTTCTTATCACCGTTATGTCGAACATTGTCTACGCGGCACTTGGGATTATCGCCACACTGAAGGTGTTTTCCAACGAGAATGTGTTACTACGGGAATAAAAAAGCCGGGGATAACCCCCGGCTTCTGAGTAAGTTCTTTCCAAGTTCAATCACTTTTTCTTTAACTTGAATTCTCCTTCTTCTGCATCCACTACCACTGTATCCCCTTCCTTTACATCTCCTCTTAATATCATGCTGGAGAGCTTGTTCTCAATTTCTTTCTGGATCAGCCTCTTTAAGGGTCTTGCACCCATTACCGGATCAAATCCCAGCCTTCCCAGAAGGTCTTTGGCCCTTTCAGTAAGTTCAATATCCATCTGTCTATCTCTGAGCCTCACCCTCAGGTTGTTTATCAGAATGTCCACAATGGAGAGGATGTGCTCCCATTTAAGCGGGTGGAAGACAACAATTTCGTCGATCCTGTTGAGAAATTCAGGTCTAAATGTATGTTTTACCACATCCAGAACCTTCTTTTTAGCCTCTTCAAACTCTCTGGAAAAGTCCTCTTCCAGTCTCTCTCGTTCCTTAAGGACATCTTTTCTCTCCTTTTCATAGGTCTTTTCATCAATCTCACCCTTCTTCTTCCTTTCATCCAGCTCATTAAGTTTTCTTGAAAGTGCCTCAAAACGCGGATTATATCTCTCCATCAGGTCTCTCAGATACTCACTGCCTATGTTTGAGGTCATTATAATCACAGTATTTCTGAAAGAGACCGTCCTGCCCTGTGAATCTGTTAACCTTCCATCGTCAAGAACCTGGAGAAATAGGTCAAATACTCTGGGATGTGCCTTCTCAATCTCGTCCAGGAGGATAACCGAGTAGGGTTTCCTTCTGACGGCTTCGGTTAATTTGCCTCCTTCCTCATATCCCACATACCCAGGTGGAGCCCCAATGAGCTTCGCCACCGAATGTTCCTCTTTGAATTCGGACATATCAAGTCTGATCATTGCGTCTTCGTCACCGAAGAGAAACTCGGCAAGAGTTTTGGCAAGCTCCGTCTTACCCACTCCTGTAGGTCCAAGAAACAGGAAAGAACCTAGAGGTCTCCTCGGATCAGATACTCCGGCTCTTGCTCTCCTAATTGCTTCAGAAACAGCCCTTACAGCTTCATCCTGTCCAACTACCCTCTTATGTAAATGCTTTTCCATGGATAGGAGCTTCTTCTTTTCTTCCTCCAGCATTTTCTGAACAGGAATACCAGTCCATCTGGATACTACCTCTGCTATATCCTCCCCTGTTACCTCCACCTTCTTTTCAGTTTTATCCTTGGAATTTTTGAGGATTAACAGTTCTTTTTTTAATTTCTTAATTTCATCCTCGTATTTTTCCCATTCCTCGACCTTCCCTTCCTCTTCTGCCTTGTTAGCCATCCCCTCCAGTTCTCTCACCTTTGCTTCCAGCTCTTTTATCTTCTTCGCTCTATTCTCTCCAGAGCTTCCCGCCTGCATAGCCTTCCTTGCAGCAGCTTGGTCAAGTACATCGATGGCTTTGTCTGGAAGGTATCTATCCTGTATATACTTATGGGTTAACTTCACAGCCTGCTCAATGGCTTCATCACTGATCTTCACATTGTGATGTTCTTCATATCTCTGCCTTAACCCCTTGAGAATTTCAATGGTCGTATTCACATCCGGCTCTTCCACCCACACAGGCTGAAATCTTCTTTCAAGTGCAGAATCCTTTTCGATATATTTCCGGTATTCATCAGGGGTTGTAGCCCCTATTACCTGAAATTCACCTCTTGCAAGGGCAGGTTTGAGTATGTTAGCAGCATCCATGGCACCTTCAGCTCTACCGGCTCCCACGACATTATGAATCTCGTCTATGAAGAGGATAACATTACCCTTCTGTTTCACACCATCAATAATTCCTTTAAGTCTCTCCTCAAAATCGCCTCTATATCTCGTACCGGCCACAAGGGCTCCCATATCGAGCTGGAGGATTATTTTGTCTTTGAGCTTGGAAGGAACTTCACCCTTCACTATCTTCTGCGCGAGACCTTCCACAATGGCGGTTTTGCCCACTCCTGCTTTACCCACAAGAACAGGATTATTCTTCTGTCTGCGGGTAAGGATCTCCATTATCTGCTCGATTTCTTTTTCACGGCCAATAACAGGATCAAGTTTACCCTCCCTTGCAAGTTGGGTTAAATCTATGGTGAATTTTTCAAGATCAGATTTCTCTTCTTCTCTTAGTTCACTCCTTAAATCTCTCATGTCCTCCCTCCTTGTGCCACTGACGTTCTGAAGAATCTGAGAAAGATAATATCCACCCACAGTTTTTGGATTACGCTCTAGCGCATCTACAAGATCAGTAACCGTGATTTCTCCTTCCTGGGAGGCGGATTTTAAAATTTCATCCAATAAATGTGAGTTATAAGTTTCGGTCTCCTCTCCCAAAAGATTATATCTCAATCTGGCAATTATTCTGCGGGGATCAACACCATTGTTATATACATCGTGCAGAGTTGTTCTCAGTCTGTCCTCAATATCTGCCAGCTCATAGAGTATTTTGTTTGTATCATCAGGGGAAAGATTACTTTCCTTTGCTGCTTCTCTCACAAGATTAACAAAACTTCTGGGTACTTCTATCACCTCTTCGCGCATCACCCAGTTTCTGGTTCTTTCTCTCGGGAAAAAGTCTTCAAAGAACTCACTGAAGAACTCATCGAAAATGGATGTCCTGGTTCTGGAAGGGACCCATCTCCTCACATGAATTTGAGCCATATCCCTTTCTCTTTCACCCTTTAATTCCCTTGTGAAATAATCTTCCATGTGTTTGAGAAATGCTCTGCATATTTTTCTTTTAAGGGATTCCCCGTGAGTATTTTCTAACTCCTCACCCTTGGTTTCAAGTGCCTGAGTATAGGACGCAGCCAGCTTATCGAGCTGTTCTCTAAGACGAGAAACCGCTCTTTCTATCTCTCTCTGAGCTGCATCAGGATTAACTCCATTTTTGGAAAGCCACCTCCTGAACGGATTGTCTTCCTTAACATCAAAAAGGGCCAGTAAAAGATGATCAGTATCTGTGATAAAATCCTTACTGGCCTCAGAAATCTTTGTTGCTCTCTTCAGTATTTTTTCAGCTTTCGGGGAAAGCTTCATATTGCACCTCCTTCATCTTGTTTTTGGGATGTATTTATTACCTTTATTCATATGAATTGTCAAGCCCTTGATAATTCACATAAAACAGGGTATTTAATATAAGGAAATATATAAAAGGAGGGGAAAAATGAATCCAGTCAACGAAGCAATCCAGGTTTTGAAGGATGTTGGAAAGAAAGCTCCAATTTTGGAAGGAGTTTCCACTGGAATCGAGGGTCTGGACGATCTTTTCTTCACAAGTAAAATAGAAAACGGGAAAGTCATAAAGCAATCCCTTGGAGGGATTCCCAGATATGCCGTAATCAATTTAACAGGTGTCTCTGATACGGGCAAATCTTTACTCGTTGAACAGTTTGCAATCAAACGTGCTGTAGAAGGCGAAAAGGTTGCATTTGTGACAGTGGAGACCCCCGCCGCTTTTCTTTCCATGGGTCTAAAAGAAAGAGCTGCTGCAATGGGAATAGATTTTAGTATGATCGATGAAAATATAATTATAATAGACGCTGCTTCTTACCATTCCCTAAGAGAGGAAATGCCTACACTACTTGATACACTTGCCTATACTATTAAAACCTACAAAATCAAATACACAATAGTGGATTCTATAACTGGTCTCTATGAACATAAAGAAATGATGGCACGGATTTTTGTCAGGCAGTTATTCAATTTCATGAAAAAATGGTATCAAACTGCACTCTTTGTATCTCAAAAAAGATCCTCCCATGAAGAACTTTCAGCTGAAGCCGCAGGAGGATATGCAGTCTCTCATATTGTAGATTGTACAATGGTACTCTCCAAAAAAACAATACAGTCCAGCTATGATGAAAGAATGTACAAAAGACCCATAGGAGAGATGGTGAGACTTTTCAGAATAGATGGATGCAGGATGTGCGGACACGATACTGAAACTCATTTTATGGAAATAACGGAGAGGGGACTCATAAAAATAGGGCCCACACTAAAGGAACTTTTACGCTCTGTTAAATAAAAAGGAGGTAGGAAGATGGCCATTTTGAGTCCTGAGGAAATCAGAAAATTTGATGTAGATGCAACTGCCATAAGGGTCTTTTTAAAAGCACTTGAGATCATCGGAGGCCCAAGAAAACTCATAGAATTGAGAAATCTCACCTGGATAACAAGTCTGATGGAGGCATCCTATGCAATAGTACTCGCAGATATGGAACACAAAACAGAGGATGAAATCGCTGAATTTCTTGGTCTTACACGCCAGACAGTGAGAAACATCCTAAGGGCTGAGCCGGAGCTGGTGCTCAAAAAACTGGAGGGTGAACTGAGGGAGAAAACAACGAAAGCACATACCGCTGGAGGACTTGCAAAACTTGCTTACAAAGAGATAAAAGAGGGTAGGGATAATCTTGAAATATTTATACACGCTCTGGAGTCTGCATCGCAGGCTTTAGGTATAGTCTGGCCTGTAGAAGTCTTGAGAAGGATTAAGGGACTGAATTTCCCTGCTTCCATTGAAAATCTCAGAGAAAGACTTGCGGGACTTGTTATCGAGGGTAAAGAGGCAGAGGAGATTCTTGTTGAACTATCGAACCCTGTGAATTCTCCAAGCGAACTTCTGAAAGAGATGAGAAAGGCAATAAAAGGAGAGTGAAATATGATCATAATGAAGGGCCATGCGTTGATACTTAAAAGATTAGGAGAAAAATGGACTGAAGGAAAAGGTATTTTAAAAGCTGAAGAAAGACTTACAGATGAGGAGATGGAATTTCTGCATCAACTCTATCTACAAGATCTTGTGTACGAGGAGGAGAATGAATTTATCCTCACAGCCCATGGAGACAGAATCCTGAACGCCCTGAATACTATTGTAGAGGAAGGGCTCCTTCCTCCACCCGAGGAATGGAATGATTCCTTCAGGTGGATTGGCTCGGAAGTAATTTCTATGATAGATGTGGCTTTGAGAAATCAGGGATTTGTAGAAGACAAAATCAAAGAAGCTTTATCTCAAAGAGGATTTGTTAAGGGGGATAATCTTACTCAGGCTGCTTACGAAGTCTGGGAAGCGTATATGGATTCCGAGCCGAGACTTTTAATACCTCGTCCTCTTGCCGAATTTATCAAAAAGATTCCTCCAGGACCTGCATATAAAAAATTTCTTCCTCCTGCAAAAACAGAACTTCTTGAATTAGAAGCAATGCGGTTACTTGCATTTTCTATACCAGTAAGTGATGTGTATACCCTTACAGGGCTTGGGCAGCAGATAAGAGCCGCCATTATCAAAGGAGCACCTGCATTACCTGTAATTGTTGATGAAGAAATACTTGATGCCATTTATAGTTGTACAGTGGAGTCTCACCCACTACCACCATACGTAAGGGATAGGCTTCTTGCATTGGCCTATATCACAGAGGATGAAAATCTGACCGATGCAGGAAGGCATTTACTCGTGGCGGCCAGGATATATTTTGAAGGCCCAATAATACTTAACCCGTCCATTCATTTGGATATTGAAGATACGGAGGTTTTAAAAAAGATTGATGAACTTGAAAAAAGCAAGGAATCTACAGTAAAAAGGATGGAAGAGGAGTTAAAAAAGACGTATCCGGATATTAACGTTTCCCAATCGGTAATGTTTCTTGAATCCTTTAGATTAATTGAACCTACTGAGAGCACAGGCAGTGTGTATTATACCCTTACAAGTTACGGGAAAAGGGTTCTAGACGAAACACGAGGGGGAAGCAAAAATGTGCCCGCCTTTGGTGTTAAAGCAATTACCATGAGCAGAATGGAATATTTCGCGCCTCAGCCCGATTGGATACAATATGCGGAGAAAAGGGAACTACTTGGTAACGGTTTTCCATCCAAAGCAGGAAGACTATACGCGCAGATCGCCTCCCGGGTCATGAGGTTACCCTTCATAAATGAAGAAATGCGGGAGGTCATACATACCATACCTTACGATAGAGCAATCCCCTTCAAAAGGATAAGAGAAATTTTTGGGGAAAAATATAAGGACGAAAAGTTGAAAGATACACTTATGAAGCTGGATGCACAGGCGTTAATCGATGCACTTCCTGAAGATATGTATGTTCTCACAGAGGCCGGTAAAAAAATAAAACGAGCGATTCAGGTGGTTCCCCTTGGAACAAAGATTGTCCTCACCCCGGGCATATGCAGAATTTTACTGGCTATAAATGAGATGATGGGAGTAGATAAAAGAAGAAGAATTAAACTCCCCGAAAATCTGAAAGAAGTAAAGAGAATATCAGGCCTCTCTGACTCAATCTTTGAAGAGGAATTTCTCCGAGCAAAAAGAAACAGATTTATAGGTACTAATTCGATTTTTGAATCTGGAATGCTTATAATAGACGCACTCCTTGAACTTTCAGAAATAAGAGTTATTTGGGAAGAAATAGCTGTATAGGAGGGTATCATGTATGATCCACTAAGTCTTCTCTTTTTAATATTGTTTCTGTTCGCAGTTATATGGCCCCAGATTCAACACAAGATGCTGGTGGGGAATAGACTGGCTCTTATTAAGAAGCTCGAGAAGATAAGAAAATCCCGTGTAATCACCCTAATTCACCGACAGGAAAAAATCGGTATGTTTGGAATACCCTTTTTCCGGTTCATTGATATAGAGGATTCAGAAGAGATACTGAGAGCCATTAGAATGACTTCACCTGAGACCCCTATTGATCTTGTCCTTCATACTCCCGGAGGTCTTGTTCTTGCGTCCTATCAAATAGCCCTTGCTCTGAAAGAGCATCCTGCAAAGACCACTGTTATAATCCCCCATTACGCTATGAGTGGTGGAACACTCATAGCACTTGCAGCAGACGAAATTATCATGGATAAACACGCTGTTCTTGGGCCTGTTGACCCTCAGTTGCAGGATGCAAATGGGGCCATACCAGCAGCAAGTATTCTGAAGGTTGTGGAGGAGAAAGGAAAGGATAAAGTTGATGATACCACATTGATGAAGGCGGATATTGCCAAAAAGGCCATAAAACAGGTTGAAGAGATGGTGATCAATTTACTCAAAGGTAAGATGGAGGAAGAAAAGGCAAGGAAACTTGCTAAAACACTTGCAGAAGGGAAATGGACCCACGATTATCCAATCACCGTGGAGGAAGCAAGAGAGCTCGGACTCCCAGTATCAACCGATGTCCCGAGAGAGGTCTACGAACTCATGTCCATGTACCCACAGACCCAGCACGGAAGACCGGGCGTGGAATTTATTCCGTATCCCTATCCACCAAGGTCTGAGGGAAGGAAGTAGAGAGAAGTTTTTTCCAATGTAGTTAAAGCAAAGAAGAATTTCAAGAAATGTTTGAGGGAAGATATTTACCATGTAGCTTACTCAAAGACTTAATTGCCTCATGAGAAAATCTATATTTCATATTTTACTCCCTTAACCCAAATTGCTAAAGAATAAAGTTCGTTTTGTAAAGCAACGATTATACCCTGTGAGACGGACAAATTCATCAAGAATTTAGCTCTTTTCCTTCTTGGAGGATGTCCTTCTGTAACGCTTAGCATATACAAGAGTAACCTTTTTCCGACTCATCAAATCCATCTTATCCTCCTTTTATCTTGTTTCAGACAAAGTAGGGTAATGCATTTCGTATAGATTTTTAATGAGGCAATACGGAAGCTTGACAATCTGATGAGAATTATGTTATAATTAAGGCCATTAGACTAAATAGACAAAAATGGTCGAATAGTCTAAAATATGGGAGGTATTACTATGAAAGATACCATAATTGTCAATACTCTGCTAAAACTCTTGATGGCTTCTGGAACAGTGAGAAAAACTTTGTGGAAAGCTGTTGAAGCTCAGATATACAAAAATTTGGTAAATAACAACACCAAGAATAGACCTGAGGAAGTCCAGAAGTACAAGTATTACATTCTGAAGGCCATGTATCGGCCAGTAGAAAGGAACCTAGGCAGAGGTTACATCAGCAAAGAAGTAGCTACCCGATTAATTCATACACTGGTCAAGGGGGCAATGCTTAAATCTGCAAAGGATGCTCAGGAAAAATTCAAAGAGAAATATGGAATTTCCCCTCCTGCCTTTATAGTCCTGAGTCCCACACAACTATGTAATCTTCACTGCACAGGTTGTTATGCAGCTGCAGGCCATAAAACAGCGAGAAAAATCCCCTTTGAAGTTTCCAGAAGGATACTCCAGGAAATACACGACGAGTGGGGAGCAAGATTTGTCACCATATCAGGTGGTGAACCC
>QNDO01000042.1 GCA_003644895.1 Candidatus Hydrothermota bacterium
ATCTATTATAAAGGAAAGGAAAAAGAGGGTGTTGTGATTTATGAAATAGAAATGGGTTCTCCAGCTGAGGATGCAGGGCTCAAAAAAGGCGATGTGATAAAGAAAATTGGTGGTATCGAGATTAAAGGCATTAAGGATTTCGAGAAGGCTGCCCGGAAGTTTAAAGACTCAGAAAAACCTGTACTTTTGAAAATAATAAGAGATGGTTTTCCGTATTATCTGGCTATTGAGCCGAAGTAGCATATATGGCCGATAATAAATTTTTAACTCCCAAAGAGATTGTTGAAAGGTTAAACCGTTACATCATAGGTCAGGATGAGGCAAAGAAGATAGTCGCGATTGCAATAAGGAACCGCTGGAGAAGACAGAATGTTCAAGGACCTTTGAGGGAAGAGATTGTCCCGAATAATATAATAATGATAGGCCCCACTGGTGTGGGAAAAACGGAAATAGCGCGAAGACTTGCTCAGCTGGTCAAGGCCCCATTTATTAAGGTCGAGGCCACCAAGTTTACTGAAGTAGGGTATGTAGGAAAAGATGTGGAGTCCATGGTGAGAGACTTGGTGGAAGTCTCTATAAACATGGTGAAGACGGAGAAGATTAAGGAGATAGAGAAAAAAGCTGAGGAGAGTGCTTTCAAAAGACTTCTGGAAATGATACTGCCCGGAATAGGGAATACACCTGAAAAGGATCATTATCTTCAGATGCTTAAAGACGGTTATTTTGATGAACGCTTTGTGGAAATCGATATTGAGAAAAGGATACCGCCCATCATGGAGGTAATTTCTTCGCAGGGGATGGAAGAGGTAAATTTTCAGATTCCGGAAGAACTTGAAGCTCTATTTCCTCCAATTAAGAAGAGGAAGAAAGTAACTGTGAAAGAAGCCAAGGAGATTTTAAAAAGCCAAGAAGCAAGAAAACTTATCGACATGGATAAAGTTATTGAGGAGGGTAAGAAAAAGGCAGAAGAGGAGGGTATAATATTCATAGATGAGATTGACAAACTCATTTCGAGAGGTGAAGCACATGGTCCCGATGTCTCTCGAAGAGGTGTACAGAGAGACCTACTCCCGATAGTGGAGGGCACTACAGTTGCGACCAAATATGGTTCTGTTAAAACTGACCATATCCTTTTCATTGCTGCAGGTGCATTCTCAGGCGTTAGTCCATCTGATTTGATTCCAGAGCTTCAGGGAAGATTCCCAATAAGGGCTGAACTTAATAGTCTTACTAAAGAGGATTTTGTAAGAATTCTCAAAGAGCCTGAAAATGCACTGGTAAAACAATACAAAGCGCTGGTGGGCACTGAAGGTATAAATCTGGAGTTTACAGAAGGGGCCATTGAGAAAATTGCCGAGTATGCCTATATGGCCAATGAAAAAATGGAAAATATAGGAGCCAGAAGACTGCATACTGTTATGAATTATGTCCTTGAAGAGTTATTGTTTGAGCTTCCTAAACCAGGAATTCTTGAATTTACAGTCACAGAAGATTATGTGGATAAAAGATTGAAAGATCTCATTCAGGATATAGACCTTTCCCGTTACATTCTCTAAGAGATTATAAACTTATTGACAGTAGATGCTTGTGGACTTAGAATAAGCGGGGAGGTATAAAATGATAAGAGAACCGAGATATTCGGGATCTTTTTATCCAGAAAATGCTTCCCAGCTAAAAGCTCTCCTGGATACTCTTTTCAAAGAAGCACCTTCGTTAAATTTAACAGGCAGGGTAAAAGCACTTATTTCCCCCCATGCAGGATATGTATATTCCGGGAAGGTTGCTGCCAGTGGCTATTCTTCCCTGCGAAATGTTAATTTAGACAATGTAGTCATAATAGGCCCAAGTCACCATGTAGCTTTTGATGGAATGGCTGTTTTTGCTGAAGGAGAATGGATCACCCCTCTCGGCAGTGTGGAGGTTAGTAAGGATTTGGCAGAGGAAATCCTAGGAAGATCTAAGTTTATTTTTCAAGATGAGGAAATACATAGGGTAGAACATTCAATTGAGGTGCAGATCCCCTTTCTACAATATATTGCAGGTAATTCTTTTAAAATATTACCTCTTATGGTGGGCTTTTTGAATGAAGTATCCCTAAGTGATATTTCGAGAGTTCTTTACGATTTTCTGCATGCGCATAATGATGCACTCCTTGTGGTAAGTTCAGACCTTTATCATGGATATTCCCACAAGGAATGTGTGGAGACAGATAGGAGAACCATAAACGCCATTCTGGAAATGGACGGATTGAAATTCCATAGGAAGATGGAAACAGGGGAAGTTATGGCATGCGGAGGAGGGGGAATCGCTATACTTCTGGAAGCCCTGAAGAATTTTCCCATTAAACCCGTAGAAATATATTATACCAATTCGGCAGAAGTTACAGGTATTTATACAGGGTACGTGGTGGGATATGCTTCGATAGCCTTCCAGGAGGTTTGAGATGTTTAATCTTACAGAAGAGGATAAAAAACTTCTTCTTAAGATAGCGAGAGAGTCCATAGAAAGTGTTATAAAGGGTCAACCCGAACCAGAATATAATATCCAGTCACAGATTCTGAACGAAAAAGCAGGTGTTTTTGTTACTCTTAAAAAACATGGAGAGTTGAGAGGGTGTATTGGGTATGTGTATGGTGTGAAGCCGCTCTGGGAAGCTACGAAAGATGTAGCAGTGGAAGCTGCCCTCCATGACCCAAGATTTTATCCAGTACAACCTGTTGAACTCGATGAAATTGAATTAGAAATATCTGTCCTCACCCCGCTCCAAAGAATAGATTCTCCAGAAGAGGTAGTGGTGGGCAAACACGGTGTGTTGATTAAAAAAGGTTTAAACCAGGGGCTTTTGTTGCCCCAAGTAGCAACCGAAGAAGGCTGGAACAGGGAAACATTCCTAGATCATACATGTCTTAAAGCAGGTCTGTATCCGGGATGCTGGAGGGACAAGGATGTAGAAATTTATGTGTTCGAAGCTATTATTTTTTCCGAAAGAGATTTCACTTCACCGGCAAGGTAAAATGAGCCCGTTACAAGTATTTTGTTTTCTCGTGAAAGGGCAGCTCTGAGGGCCTCGGAGACTTTGGAAAAGCTTTTCACTCTGGAAAAGCCATAATTTAAAAAGATTGATTCTATTTCATGGGGAAGCATAGCTCTGGGTGTATCAGCTTTAGTTATATATACATAGGAAGGATTCACAGAAATTATTAACTTTACAATTTTTCTGACCTCCTTATCCTTGTTTATACCGAAGATGAGCGAAAAATTCTTGCCTCCAGTCCTGTTCATAGACTCCAGCGAACTCTTTATGGATAGGGTATTATGAGCTCCATCAACTACAAGAAGCGGATGATTCATCAGTATCTCAAATCTACCTTCAATTCTTGCTTTTTTAAAATCGAACTTTTCAAAACCCAGTACTTCCAGGCTAAGTGCTGCGAGAGCCATATTTTTGGCCTGAAATTTACCAGGGAGAAAACTCTTTAAAGTTCCTTTAATTCGAATACCTCTGTAATAGATTTCCGTGGCATTCAAGGTAAGTCTTTTAATACTAAATTTGGCGTCTTTTCCAAGTACATAAAGGGGAGATTTATGCTTTTTTGCACTGTTTCTGATAACCCGCATGGCGTAAAGATGCTGAGGAGCTGAGACAGTGGGATTCTGATTTTTGATTACGGCTGATTTCTCTCTTGCTATCTGGTAGATTTTTTTACCCAAAATATGAGTATGATCAAAGCTAATAGGAGTTATAACTGTAAGTATTTGGTTAACCACATTGGTGGCATCCAGTCTCCCGCCCAATCCCGCCTCCAGAATGCAGAAATCCACTTGCTCGTCAAGAAAATAGAGAAATGCCAGGGAAGTGAGAGTTTCAAATACAGTTCGCATACCTCTTTTCTTTTCAATAAAAGGCTTTAATTTAGTTATATAGTATGCAAACTTTTCTTCCGGTATTTTCTCGCCGTTTAACTTTATTCGCTCTCTGATATCTACAAGATGAGGTGATGTGTAAAGGCCCACTTTGTAACCCAGTGTATTTAATCCGTAGCTGATGAGGTGAGAGGTAGAACCTTTTCCTTTAGTGCCCACTATGAGTACGGGATTCTTTAAGTAATGGTGTGGATTGCCGATGCGCTCTAAGAATTCTTTGAAAGGATCGAGGCTTTCCACATACGTTTTTTTCTTTTCGTAGTCAATAAGAGAGTAAAGAAAGTCCTGTGCTTCTTTAAAGTCCATAAATTTTGGTTATTACTCTGTGTGCTTTTCTCAGCACTTCTTTAATATTGTCAAAATAGAGAGCCTTCAAAGTTTCTCTATAACTTGACCATTTGTAAGCTTTATGTTCTCCCGATAATTTAATATAGGTGTTAGGGGGAACTTCTGCAAGGAAGTAAGTAACCTCCTTACAAACTGTTTCACCGGAACGTGTAAAATAATAACTGATTTTTTCATTAAAACCATCAATCAGCCTAAATTTTTCAATACCTGTCTCTTCTCTCAATTCCCTTGTTGCAGCCTGTAACAAGTTTTCTCCTTCCTCCACATGCCCCTTGGGGAAACTCCAGTGGGTTGGGTGTTTAAGAATTAAATAAAAAGGCTGACCATTCTTTATTGTAAAGGTTATAAAACCACAAGACACTTCAGTTTTCAAGGTTTCTGACCTCTGAAAGTCTCTATTGCTTTCTTAATCCTCTCAATACATTTTTCTTTTCCGAGAACTTCCATTAGTTCAAAAAGTCCAGGCCCCACAGTCTTACCAGTGAGAGCTACCCGTATGGGGTGTATAATGACCCTAGCTTTTATTCCAAGTTCTTCTGCTACTCCTCTTATCATTTTCTCTATATCCTCATGGGTAAAGGATTCCGCTGATTCCAATTTCTCAACCACTTTTTCAAGATAATTAAATATCTCTGTACTGGAAAAATTCTTTTTAATTCCCTCTTCATCGTACTCGAAATCGTCTCTGAAAAAGTAATATGACATTTTAGGAAAATCTTCCAAGGTTTTAACACGCTCTTTATAGAGAGGAATCAATTTTTTCACAAGATCTCTGTGACTTTTATCCTCTATTAAGCCTTCTCTTTCATAAAAAGGTAATACCAGGTTGTAAAGCTCCTCATCGTTTTTCATACGGATGTAAACAGAATTCATCCAGTAGAGTTTATTAAAATCGAAAACAGAGCCTCTTTTACCTACTTTTTTCAGATCAAAGAGCTCAATCATTTCATTGAGGGATACTATCTCTCTGTCTCCACCTGGAGACCATCCAAGAAGTGCCAGAAAGTTAACCAGAGCCTCGGGTAAAAATCCCATTTTTCTAAACTCAAGTACTGAGACAGCTCCATGCCTTTTAGAAAGCTTACCCTTTCCGTCGGGTGCAAGTATAACCGGTAGATGAACAAAAATCGGTGGTTCCCATCCGAACGCTTTATACATTATCACATGATAAGGGGTGCTTGGAATCCACTCGTCTGCCCTCATGACATGAGTTATACCCATGAGATGGTCGTCTACTACATTAGCAAGATGGTAGGTAGGATATCCGTCAGATTTTAAGAGAATTAAGTCCTCTAATTCTTTGTTTTTAACGGTGATTTTCCCGTGTAAATAATCATCGAAGGATGTTTCTCCCTCAAGAGGTATCTTTAATCTTATCACGTAGGGTTTTCCACTCTCTTCTAATTTTTTGACTTCTTCAGGAGTGAGATTTCTGCATTTTCTGTCATAACCTGGCTTCAAACCCATCTTTCTCTGTTCTTCTCTGAGTTTCTGTAATCTTTCTTCACTGCAAAAACATTTATATGCCATTCCCCTTTGTAAAAGTTCATGAGCATATTTTCTATACAACTCTATTCTCTTACTTTGGAAATAAGGGCCCTCGTCCCACTCAAGCCCCAGCCATTTGAGGCTTTCCATAATATCCTCAACAGAGCCTGGAACATATCTTGTTCTATCAGTATCCTCTATTCGAAGGATAAATGTGCCATTATTATGTCTTGCGAACAGCCAGTTGTACAGAGCAGTCCTTGCTCCTCCAACATGCAAATATCCTGTAGGTGAAGGTGCAAATCTAACTCGTACCATGGTTTTACTCCTTTAAATAAGCGTTTGTAATATTTTAAAGTAAACAGAAACTAAGGGCAAAAAGGCTTTTAGAGTCCAGATAATTGAATACTTATTTCACTTGTACTTATTTACTTTAAGAGCTCTTGTTCGAGTATTTATATCACGGTTTCCCTTCCAATGGGAAATCCGAAGGATTCTGCGAGCAGAGAAGGGATTAAGGGGAGGGGGAGTAAAGAGATTTTTCGTCGTCCCCCGTACAGGTGACTCATCAGAAATATTACCCTTACACTGCTCGCTGTATGCTTTAGGATTCTCACTTTACATCTTTCGATATTTAGGAGTTGACAATCCATATTTTGTTTTGTATAATACTGACTGACTGTTCAGTCATAAGGAGGTGATAAAGTGAAGGATACAAGGAATCAGATACTAGATGCGGCAAAAAGGGTGATTACACAAAAGGGCTTTCATGGAAGCACCATGGAGGATATAGCCAAAGCTGCAGGTGTTGCCAAAGGTACAAGTTATCTCTATTTTAAATCCAAAATAGAACTATATCTCGCAGTTATGGAACGAGAGTTTGACTATATAACTTCATGCTTCGAAGAAATTATAAAAAGCAGAATACCGGTTCTAAAGAAAATAGAGGGTATAATCAGTTTCTTTATCGAATATATGAAAGAAAATCGAGATTTCGTTTTTAGTTTGATGTATGAACCCCCACTAATTAAAATGAACAAGGATGTGATTCATAAAAGATACAGAAATAAAATCGATAACATACGGCATAAATTTATTGAAGTTTTAGAAGAAGGTATTCGAAGAGGGGACATCATTAAGGAAGATCCTGAGGTATTAGCAGATGTTATTTTTGGAGCAATTGTTAGACCTGTAATACAGTTTGTGATACGCAAGAAAACAGGGGATATAGATTCTCTGAAGTTTAAGATTATGAACATTTTAACAAAAGGTATAGTAAGAAAAGGAGGGTAAAAACATGGTCTTTAAGTTGATACTTTTTATCATGATTTCAAGGGATACCCTGTATCTCAGTCAAAAGGATGCTGTGGAGTTAGCTCTCAAGAATAACTTAATTCTAAAAAGCAGCGAGAGTCAGGTTAATGCTTCTAAATTTGGGGTAAAAGAGGCACGTTCCGCTTTCTTCCCCCAGGTCAGTTTTCAAGCAGGCTATCGGAGAGTTTCCCTGGTTCAGGAAATGAAAAGTTTTATTCTGGATAGCCTTGTTATGACACCAGGTGGGGCATTTATTCCAGTTGGGCACTATGAATCTATTCCTTTTGGGAGAAAAGACAATTACAGTTTATCTTTTAATGTAAGTCAGCCTTTATTTACCTGGGGTAACATAATAAGGGGTTATAAATTATCTTTGCTAAATTTCAAGAACAAGCTCATTGAAGATTCAATAACCCGCGAATCCCTTATAAAGAATGTAAAAGAGCTCTATATTTACGCACTTGTAGCAAAGGAATATTATGATTTAACTCTTTTTATAGATGAGGAGTTAAGGAAGCATTATGAATCCGCCAAGAAGAAGTTTGAGAATGGCTCTGCAACAGAACTGGAACTTCTACAGGCAGAGGTGAAATATAGGACTCACAAACCTAAAATTGAAGAAGCAAAAAAGAATTATGAGAATATTCTGGATTTATTGAAAATAAATTTAGGCATAGATACATCTCAAATAATTGTACTAAAAGATTCACTGGAGGGTGAAATCCCCAAGTCTTTGCCAGAATTTTGTGTGGAGGAGCGTCTTGATCTTAAAAGCTTGGAACTTCAAATGGAAATGCTTAAACTTCAAAAAAATATTTTCAAAAGTTCAAATCTCCCTTCACTCTTTGCTGGCTTTAACTATTTGTATCAGAGACCCTTCGGATTTGTAGATGAGTGGAAGGGATATTGGGTTTTAAATCTTGGTTTGTCCTTCCCGATTTTCGATGGATTTAAGAACATATCGAAAGCGAAGGAAATAGAAGCTAATTTAAAGAGCCTGAAATATATGTATAAATTCAATTCCCTAAGTGCTTACAACAGTTATATGACAGCAAAGAGAGATTATGAAATAGCTATGAAAAATCTAATGGCAGCAAAGGAAAATTTAAAACTGGCAAGAAAACTTTATGAAATGGCAAAGGTACAATATGAAGAAGGCCTTATCTCAGAGCTTGATTTTATAGATGCTGAGACAAGCTATTTTGCCCAAAAAGTTAATTATTTGAACAGTCTTGGAACTTTAAAAATCAAGTGGCTTCAACTTGAAGCCCAACTTAAAGGAATAAACAATCTTCAATTTAATAAAGAAGGAGGTTTTTAAGATGAAGAAGTTTATTGCAATATTAATATTTTTCTCAGTACTTGGGGCTCAGGAAAATATTGAGAAAAAATTTCTTGTCAATGCTTCAACGGTTAAGAAAGGATATATTGCTGAATATGTTTACTCATATGGTAGAATAACCAGCGATAAAGAGGCACTGGTATATCCCACTATGCCCGGTAAGCTTATCAAATATCTTGTCAAAGAAGGTGAAAGGGTTAAAAAAGACCAGGTAATTGCTTTATTAGACAGAGATATACCGGGTGTAAAAACAGAACCCTTGAAGGTTAAATCTCCCATTGATGGAATCGTAACTGTGGAATATGGGAAAATAGGTCAAATGATGGTCCAGAGTATGCCTGTAGCTATGGTAGTGGGAGATAAAAGGTGGGTTGAATCCGGAATTGCTGCTGAGGATATTAGAAAAATTAAAGTTGGACAGAGGGCATTTGTGAAAGAGGATAAAATTAGATACCAGGGGAGAGTTGTGAGAAAGTCATTTGGAATTGATCCTATGACCGGGACAGGAAAGGTTTATATTGAAGTTCCTAAAGCTAATTTGCTACCAGGGGCAACTGTGGGAGTGGAAGTGGCAGTTAGAGAAAATAAGAATGCCCTTTATATTCCTGTGAATGCACTTGTAGAAAGAGAAGGTAAGGTTTTTGTGTTTAAATATAGAGATGGGAAGGCTCATATGGTTGAAGTAAAGACAGGTATTGAAGGGAAAGGCTTTGTGGAAGTGGAGGGCGATCTTATGCCAGGAGATACTGTTATAACACTTGGAGCAGAGGGCTTATATGAAGGGGCGGATGTTGAGATTAAAGGGGAGGTAAAGTAGGATGATAAAATTTTCTGTGAAACATCCTGTTTCCATTGCAATGCTAATAGGGGTTTTAATTACACTTGGTGTTATCTCTCTGACACGTTTGGGCCTCGATTTCTTCCCGGATATAAACTATCCTTCCGTTACAGTAATAACGCAGTATCAGAATGTTGCGCCTGAGGATATTGAAGAGCTTATAACTAAACCTATAGAAGGTGCTGTATCTACTGTTAGTGGTGTAAAGAAAGTAACTTCCATTTCCGCTGAGGGGGTCTCTGCTGTAACGGTTGAATTTGAGTGGGGAACAAATCTTGATTTTGCTGCACAGGATGTACGGGATAAAGTAGCGTTGATCGAAGATTATCTGCCGGAAGATGCTTCCAAGCCCATAGTCCTGAAATTTGATATATCTCAAATTCCTATTATTGAATATATAGCCTACTCTGACAGATATAAACTAACCGAACTGAAGGATATTTTAAGAGATGAGTTCAAGAGCTTTCTGGAAAGGATTGAAGGTGTTGCTTCCGTGGATATCGTAGGGGGGAGAGACCTTCAATATTGGGTAACTATAGACTTAGAGAAAATTGCACAATACAATCTTTCTTTCTCTCAGATAACTCAATTTATTGCAATGAACAATTTCAATCTCCCTAGCGGAAAAGTAGATTACAAGCATAAGAATATACTTTTGAGAACGATTGGACAATACAATAGTATTGAAGACCTTGAAAATCAGGTAGTAGGGTATACCCCAAAAGGGACTCCTATCTTTTTAAAGGATATAGGAAAAGTCACTATAGAAGAGGAAGAGAGGCTTGGCTATGCTAAGTTAAATAATAAGGAAAGTATAGCTCTTGTTTTATATAAGCAGTCAGGAGCTAATACATTACAGGTTTCTAATCGTGTTAAGAAGGCTATAAAAACGATAAATGCTAAATACCCTTCTATCAAGCTTGTTGAATCCTTTGATCAAGG
>QNDO01000043.1 GCA_003644895.1 Candidatus Hydrothermota bacterium
GGGCTCCAGGATAGGGCAATCACCAGGGATCTGGAATGGGGAGTTCCAGTTCCTTTGAAAGAAGCTGAAGGAAAGGTACTCTATGTTTGGTTTGATGCCCCCATAGGTTATATTAGCTCAACAATGGAATGGGCTCAGAGAACCGGGAAACCAGAAGAATGGAAGGAATTCTGGATGAACCCCCAGGCAGAACTCATACACTTCATAGGCAAGGACAACATTATTTTTCATGCAATTGTATGGCCGGCAATGCTCATGGGGCACGGTGATTTTATCCTTCCTACAAATATACCGGCCAACGAGTTCTTGAATCTCATGGGTGCAAAGCTTTCCACTTCCAGGGGATGGGCCATTTGGATCTCTGATCTATTAAAATCCTTCCCCCCAGATTATATAAGATTTGGCCTCGCTTCTGTAATGCCTGAAACAAAAGACTCGGATTTCACTTTCGATGATTTCAGAACCAAGGTTAATTCTGAACTTGTAAATAACTTAGGAAACTTCGTTAACAGAACCTTGAGTTTTATCAAAAAATACATGGGCGGAAGGATAGAAAAGGATATAAACGGTTTCAAGGATGAAGACCTTAAATTCATTAAAGAACTGGAAGAGGCTCCGTCACGAATCGGAGGATACCTTGAAAAATTTGAATTTAAAAAAGCCCTTAAGGAAATTCTTGCACTTTCAGCCCGTGGTAACCAATACTTTGATTACAAAGAGCCCTGGGGCACAAGGAAAAAAGACCCAGAGGAAACCAAGAGAACTCTTTATCTCTGCACTTCTCTCATAAGGTCTTTAAGTACTCTCATAGACCCCTATCTCCCGTTTTCTGCCAGAGAGATTAGAAAAATGCTGAACCTGGAAAAAGCCCTTAGCTGGGACGAAGCATCAAACTGGAGATGGGATAGGGATATCGAACCTGGAGAAGTCAAGATCCTTTATAAAAAGATTGAAGAAGAACCCATAGAAATAGAGAAGGAATTGAAAGGAGAAAAAAAGATGGAGACTATAAGCTTCAAAGAATTCGAAAAGTGTGTAATAAAAATTGGAAAAATTGTAGAAGCATCGGAAGTCGAGGGGGCTGCCAAATTACTAAAGCTCATCGTTGATATTGGAGACAAAAAAGTAACTCTGGTAGCAGGCATTAAAGATGTATATAAACCAGAGGATATCGTTGGCAAGGAAGTTCCTGTGCTCGTAAATCTCGAACCAAGAAAAATCAGAGGAATACTTTCTGAGGGCATGATCCTTGCCGCAGATCTTGATGGGAAACCTGTGTTGCTTCATCCAGATAGAGAAGTACCACCAGGTTCAATAGTGAGATAATATGTATAAAAATCTGGCAGCAGTTCTAATATCTCTTTTCTTATTATCCTGTACCGGAAGAGATATCAGATTCAGGCTTGAAAATTATATTAAAGAGAAAAAATACAGAACAGCAGAAAATTTCATCATGGAAAAGGAGGCTCAAGGAGATACATCAAAAATTCTCGAAATATATCTGGGCAAGATTTATACCTATACCAGAAAATATAAAAAGGCAGGTGATGTATTATTCTCCATAGAGGGAAGGCTACCATCCCCTGAGAAAGAGCTTTATATTAATACACTTCTTGAATTTGGAGATAGCACATATAATATTGGCTATAAATATATGGCGGAGAGAGCTTATGCCACCATATTCCGAATAGACTCCTTATTTAACCTCGGATGGAGATTCAGATTTCTGGCCCAACGCTCGCTGAATAGAGATGACTATGAACAGGCTTATGCATATTTCAGAGCTTACCTTCAAAACGACGGAAGTATAGATTCTGTATTTACTGACTATTTCAGGACCCTTTATGCCCTAGGCAAATGGAAAGAAATTGTGACACTGAAAAACAGATTGAAAAATGTTAAAAGGAAAGCAGATCTTGACTGGATCTATGGTGAATCTCTGTTCAATCTTGCGGAAACTTTCTATGAAAGCGGTATTGAAGACTCTGCTCTCAAATACCTGAATGAATTCATAGATTATGGTACACCCCGGATACTGCTTGACGATGCCTATTTAATGAGGGCTGAGATTCTGGAGAACAGGGGAGATACTGCCCAGGCATTGGAATCCTATTACAGGGTTCTACTCTATGCTCCAAAGCGCACCCGAACAGCCAAGAAAGCCCGTGAAAGGATAAATGAACTGGAAAAATAATCTCTTTTTTATCCTGCTTGCTCTCATTTTTCTATCACTTCAATGTGCAAGAAGAAAGGTGGTGAGGGTCCCAGAGGTTGAAAAATTCGAGCTTCCCCCTGTTGTACAGAGACCATGGGGGATAAGAATCAGAGTAGGATTGGGCGAATTTAAAAAAATGCAGATCCAATCCGTTGATAGCTTCTGGATTTATGATAAAAAAGGTAACCTGATTTGGAGTGGTCTTGGAGATAAGCTTTCATTTAACATAAAAGAAGCTAGAAAGGCCTCCTATCTTTATTATGCATTCCTAGGTGAATATCCGACGTACAGTGAAGCCCTCCAGGCAGGCTCAAGCTGGGAAGATTGGGGTTACAGAACGAGAGTTACAGAAAAGGGTAAGATTTTTAAAATCCAAGGAAGAATCATTGATACGAGAAGCTATTATCTTCTGGAAGGACCCTACTTTGACATAGAAACCCTTAATAAAGAATCACCTCTTGAAAGAAAGGGTACTTATCGGGAGCTTCGTATCCCTCCATCTGGACTGATAGAACTTAAAATTAATGACAGAAAATTCCAATTGAAAGATTTTTTAAGAATTGACTCCAAAAGGCCTCTTATTATCAAAAATTTTGTTTCTCCAAATCACTATACGGGTAACGTTACAAAGAAAAATCTCATACTCCCTCCTGTCATTGAAATACGGACTTCTAACGATGGAAATCTACTTTTAATCGATGAACTTGATCTTGAACTTTATGTTGAGGGCGTTTTAAAGGGAGAAATGCCGGCCTCTTTTCCCCTGGAGGCTCTGAAAGCTCAAGCAATAGCTGCACGTACCCATGCCCTTGCCACCTGCGGTAAAAAACTTTCTCTATCCAGTGAACCATATGACTTGAGCGCGGATATATTCTCCCAGGCCTTTATGGGATATAACACCGACACAAAAATTAAAAAGGTAGTGCAAGAAACTGAAGGTATAATTCTATTTTACAACAGTAAACCAGCAAGGATATTCTTCCACTCTGTATGTGGTGGGATAACAGCTTCATCAGAAGAGATATGGGGAGAAAAATTTCCTTACTTAAAAAATATCCTGGACAGGGGAGTAAAAAGTGTGGTGGTCTCGCTGGGAACGGAGGATGCAGTCCGAAAGTTCATTAATATGAAGCCTGACATGAATTGTAACGTATCGGGCATTGAGAATCATTCTCTTAAATATTATTCCAAATATTTCCGGTGGCAGAGAAGCATCTCGGCAAGTAAACTTAGAGAAAGTATAAAACAGGAAATAGGAGAAGATCCAGGTTATATTTTAGATGTAAAGGTGGTAAGGAGAGGAAAATCCGGAAGAGCCCTTACAGTACTTGTCAAGGGAACCAGAAGAAGCATATTCATAGAGGGGGATTTCAGAATCAGAAAAGCTCTGGGGGATAGGCCTCTTCCTTCTTCCCTTTTTTACATTTTACACAGGGGAAACCAGTTTATTATAAGGGGAGCAGGCTTTGGACACGGCGTGGGCATGTGTCAGGTAGGAGCGGCTTCCCTGGCCATACAGGGCAAAACATACAGGGAAATTCTTGAACATTATTTTCCGGGTACCTACCTTGAAAAGATTTATTGAATACGTTAGATACCAGTCCATAAATGGGGGCATACTGGCATCTTCTATTTACAAGCCTTATAGAAAGGTATGGCTCCGGGACCATGCCTTCGCCAGTATATCCCTCCTCTTTAATGGGTATGATATCACTCCTCAGATTAAGTGGCTTTCCACCTTGTTTCAGCTTGAATCTTCTAAGGTCAGGATACTTCTTGAGATGGATAAAAACCATCCTGACATATTAAATCAAAATCTTCATCCCAGGGCAAGATATACTCCTCATTTTCAGATAATAAATGAATTCTGGAGTGAGAGGCAGTATGATGGAGTTGCTCTGAGTCTAGCATTGATCGCCCTTTACAAAAAGTATACTTGTAAGTTTCCTGTAGAAAGAAAAATTCTTGACCTTTTTGTAGACTATCTTATCAAATTCCACGATACCCCCTGCGCAGATCAATGGGAGATGCACGAAAATTTTATCCATGCAGAGACTCTGGGGAGTATATTCTTTGGATTGAGAAACGCGGCGGAGTTGTATCCCCGTAATTCCAGAAAAAGACTCCAATTAATCAATTTTACAGATTATCTCAGGACTAAAATTCACAGTTTTGTAAAAGATGGAGTTCTTTTAAAAATGAAAAGAGAGCTGGACGGGGAAGCCTGTGGTCTGGATTCTTCAGTTCTTCTAAATTTCACTCTATTCGATGTTATTCAGGATCGGGAGATCATCAAAGAAACTCTGAATAAACTTTATGAAAGTCTGAGCCCTGACGGTATGGGACTGAGGAGATTTCTTATCCCCGGTGAAAAGGATGTGTATTTTGGGGGAGGAGTATGGTACATCACAACTTACTGGGCTGCCGAAGCGTATTTTAAATTGAATGAAATTGAAAAAGCAAAGAAACTTTTACTATATAGATTGCGTTTTCCATTGCCGGAACAAATAATTGATGATACTCTTATATTTGACCTCTGGTGGAAGAAGAAGTGGACGGAGATTTCCCGGAAAGAAAATAATGGTATCCCGGGACCAGCGGATCCTTTAACCTGGAGTAATTCTGAATTTGCCAGGATCTTAAATTACACTGTGCTTCTTTAGATTCCTGTGAACTTCCTCCTGTACTTTTATTGCAAGGTTTAGCGCCCTGAGGCCATCATCTCCGGTTACGGGAGGGACTTTGTCTTCCAGCACAGATTTCACAAACAATTCAAGCTCCAGTTTAAGTGGTTCTATGGTGATATCCACCTCAGGGAAAAACGGAAGTATCACATCATCAAATTTTCTGAACATTTCCACACTTTTATCCAGATAATTGATGGCAATATAGGCATCTTTCTGGAAAAATCTCATTTTTCTTACTTTTTTTACAGAAACCCTGGAAGCAGTTACATTAGCAATGGCACCGTTACTGAATTCAAGACGTGCATTTGCAATATCTATTTTATCTGTAATAACAGGAACACCGACTGCCTCCACCTTCAGGGGTGATTCTCCCATAAAATAGAGAATTATATCCAGGTCATGTATCATGAGATCAAGGATTACATCCACATCAGTACCCCTGGGATTGAATATTGAAAGGCGGTGCACCTCCGCGAACATGGGCCTGTTGATGTAATCCTTAACAGCAATAAATGCTGGGTTAAAACGCTCCACATGACCTATCTGGAGTTTGAGACCTTTTGTTTTTGCCATATTATTTAGCTCTTCTGCCTCCTTCAATGTTCTGGCCATGGGCTTCTCAAGAAATAGGTGCTTTCCCTCTTCAATTATATGATACCCTACTTCAAAATGTTTCTCTGTGGGAACGACACAGCTCACTGCATCGACGTTTCTAAGTAATTCCTCCAAGGTTTTGAAGGCTCTGGTGGAAAATTTCCGTGAAACTTCTATCGCTCTGTCGTAATCAATATCAAAGACGCCCACAAAATCCACTGATTCAAGTTCATTGAAAATCCTGGCGTGAATACTCCCCAGATGCCCAACTCCTACTACACCAACCTTTAACTTATCCATTTTCTCCTGCCTTTAACAATATTCCTCTCCGGGAATTATTCATAAATTCAAGAATATATTTAATGTCCTCATTCATGGGTAATTCATTTTTTAACTTTTCAACGGCGTTGCTCAAATTTAATCCTGATCTATATAATATTTTATAAGCTTCTTTTATGATTTTAATCCTTTCCCTTGTAAACCCGTTCCTTCTGAGACCTACAAGATTTATACCCGTAACCCGGGGAGGAACACCCACAACCATCATAAAGGGAAGTACATCCTGAGTTACTCTGGAAACACCCCCTATTATGGAATACCCTCCAATTCTGACAAATTGATGCACGCCCACAAGGCCTGATACAAAAGCCTTATCGTGAACCTCCACATAACCTGCAAGCTGTGCAGCATTAACAATAATACACTCAGAACCCACCTTCACATTATGCGCCAGATGAGCATAGGCCATAATAAAGTTATCATCGCCCACCAATGTGTAATTGTTCTCGCCTGTGGCACGATGTATGGTTACATATTCCCGTATAATGTTGTTGTTTCCTATCTTTATACCTGAGATTTCTCCCTTAAAACCGAGATCTTGAGGAGGGGCACCTATATAAGCAAAAGAGGCAATTTTATTTCCTTTTCCTATTGTCACATTACCTTCAATTCGAACATGGGACCCAATTTCTGTCCCTTCACCAACCTCAATATTTCCCACAAGGATGCTATAGGGTCCCACTGACACATCTTCCGCAAGCTTAACATCACCTTCAATTATAGCAGTTTTATGTATTTCGGCCATTGCTCTCCACCAGTGTCGCCACCAGTTCGGCTTCTGCTACAATTTTTCCTTCTACCCTGGCCACACCCTTCATCTTGGCAACTCTGCCTCCAAATCTCAAAAGGGTGAGTTCAAACTCAATCACATCTCCAGGTCGCACAGGTTTTTTGAATCTTGCTTTGTCAATGGCGCTAAAATAGAGAAGCTTATTCTCTTTATCTTTAACCTTATGCAGGAGCATAAAGCCGCCTACCTGGGCCATGGCCTCAATAATCAGCACCCCGGGCATCACAGGATCAGTGGGGAAATGCCCCTGGAAAAATGGCTCATTGTAGGTAACATTTTTTATACCTACGACCCTGTTTTCTCCAAGATACTCAATGCGATCCACGAGTAAAAAAGGGAATCTATGGGGCATAATTTTGAGGATATCATGGATGCTGAGCTTTTCACCACCAAACTGTTCATCCACAAGTTTAACAAATTCTACATGATGTCTATGTCCTGAACGTTCTGCAACAATCTTTCCCTTAAACCTTTTCCCCAGAAGCGCCATATCTCCGATAAAATCGAGAATCTTGTGCCTGACAGGCTCATCGAAAAATCTCAGTCCCCCCTCTGCGAGAACACCATCTTTCTTTATCACCACAGCGTTAGAAAGAGAACCACCCTTTGCCAATCCCATTTTTCTTACCTTTTCTATTTCCTCTTCAAGAATATAGGTTCTGGCAGGAGCAATTTCTTTCTTATATGTTTCAGGAGTAATATTGAATGTAGCATACTGCGATGAAATTACAGGATGATTCTCATATGAGATACCAAAACTTATCTCAAGTGTATCCGAGGGATAAAGAAAAATATTAACTCCATCTTCTCCTCGATAGAGAACGGGCCTTTTGATCTCAACATATTTTCTTCGTGCATCCTGTTCCACTATTCCGGCTTCAATTAAATAATCCACGTAGGGCGCCGAGCTTCCATCAAATGCGGGAAATTCATCCCCTTTTACTTCTATTACAATATTATCTATCCCCATACCCCACAAAGCAGAGAGTATGTGCTCCACTGTATGTATTTTCACCTCTCTATATCCTAAAGTTGTTCCGCGGGTAGTAGACAGGACTCTCGAATAATGGGCTTCAATCTTTACATTCTCTGGCTTTTTAACAAAAAGTATTCCAGTATCTACTTCAGCGGGTAGGAGCTTAACCCTGCATTCCCCACCGGTATGGACACCTTTTCCACTGAATTCAATCTTTTTTTGTATTGTTCTCTGCCTTTCCAAGTTTTTCCTCCAGAATTTTTACCCTTTTAAAAAGCTCAGGAAGCTTATCCTGAAGGGCCATGATCTTCAATAGTTTTCTTCTATCCCGCGCAAAATATCCGCTGAATATACCACCAGGCGGAACAGACTTGGAGACACCGGATTTTGCAAGAATTATGGCATTATCCCCCACTTCTATATGATCACTCACCCCCACCTGTCCCCCCATCATAACCCATTTACCCACCTTTGTACTGCCTGCAATACCTGTCTGAGCAGCAATCACCGTGTGTTCTCCTAATTCCACATTGTGGGCTACATGAACCTGATCATCTAGCTTGACACCGCGTCTTATTCTGGTTGTACCAATGGTTGCCCTGTCTATAGTACAGTTAGCCCCTATTTCGCAGTCTTCCTCTATCTCAATATTACCAATCTGGGGGATTTTTATGTACCCTTTCTCTGTCCTGTAAAATCCAAACCCATCTGCACCGATAACGGAACCGGAATGAATTACAACATTGTCCCCGATTTTGACGTCATATCCCACAAAAACAAATGGATGTATGATTACATTTCTCCCTATAGTAACATCTTCATCAATGAATACAAAGGGAAAAATCACACTTCCCTTGCCTATGTGTACTCCCCTGGAAATGTATGTGTGAGGGTACACCAGAACACCTTCTTCGAGCTGCGCCTCGGTATCCAGATATGTTAATATACCAGGGAATTTTCTCGGTTCTCTTTTTCGCTCAAAATGCTTTAAGACAGTAACCAGGGCTTCATCTTTTTCCTTCACGAGTATCAATGCTCGGCTTCTGAGATTCTGGGGTTTGAAAGTTGAAATAACAACACCTGTTTCGCCTTCTTTATCAAACTTGGGATCGAAAAGAAAAGTAGTATCCTCTACCCCTGCTTCTTCTGGAGGTACAGGTTTCTTTATTTCAATTTCGCTATCGCCAAAGAATTCGGCATTTAAAATTTCTGCAAGTTCCCTAACCTTCACGGGAATCAAGCTCCTTAATTATTGTAAGAAGTTCCTGGATATCATCAACTTCATAGTCTGCACCGGATATCCTTGTATCGAAGGTATTCCCATATCTGGCGAAAACAGTGACCATGCCTATGGTTTTGGCCCCTATAATGTCCCTTTCAGCCCAGTCACCTATCATGATGGACTCCTCAGGTTTCACATTCAATTTATCTAGGGCAAAGATGAAAGGTTCCGGGTCAGGTTTCCTTTTCCCAGTATCGTCAAAGGTAACAACCACTTCAAAATAGTGATGTAAGCCGGTCTGAGCAAGCCTTGTCCATGCCTGGAGCTTTGGAGCGTCAGAGATTACTGCCAGTCGTTTGCCCATCTTCAAAAGTTCCATAAGGGTATAATGGACATGGGGATAAAGAACCAAGGCTGCTTCCTTGGCCTTCCTGTATCCTACTATTCCAGCTGCAAGAATCTTATAGTCGATCCTTCCAAAGGTCTCACTTAAAAATTTATCGAATACTTTTTGGTCTTCAATACCTTCTCTATCATAAATTTCGTAGATCTTTTTGATAGCATCTTCTTTTCTCAGGGACAAACCTGCATCGATCATGGCTTCCACAGCCCCTTCCACGGCCATCTCTTTCATCTTCATAAAATCAACCAGGGTATTGTCAAGATCAAAAACAACTGCTTTAATCATGATAACTCATTATATCCCTGAACAGTAGAATATTCAAATTTTAAGCTTAAGAAGGAAACTTCCCTCACTCCAGTCTATTTTCTTTAGATATGAGCTAAAACCATGGGCACTGGCTTGCTGCAGCAAAAAATCCGGTTCTTTAAAAACAATATCATCTCCTACAACAATTTTATAGAATATTCTATGGAGTCTGGTAAAAGGGGTGGGAAGGGTAAAGCTGAGAATTGCCGTTCCATCAGGACTCAGTATCCGTTTCAGCTGCTTGTAGAATTCTTTCACGTCAAATAGTATAAACACATGAACACTGACAACACAATCGAATTTTTCGTTAAGATTAAAAAAATTCTCCCTTAAAAAGATAATCCCCCTACCTGAATATCTTTCCTTTGCCTTATGAATCGCTCCACATGAAGAATCGATTCCATAGATCATTTTATTACCGAACTTTCTTTTTATATAAGCAGAAAAAGACCCAACTCCACAACCGATTTCAGCTATGGACTCCGCTTCCCTGGGAATCTCATCTATGATGGCCTTCCATACCCTCTTTCGCCATCGGAAAAGAATGGGGAATAGAAAGGCATATTCCCTCATCATAGCGAACCTTTCATAATATCTTCTTCCTAACCCTCTGATAATAAACACACTGAATTATAAAGCTCCTCATCCATTGATAAAAAA
>QNDO01000044.1 GCA_003644895.1 Candidatus Hydrothermota bacterium
ATATTGAGGGAGATCTGGATACTTTACTTGATTCCAGAATCGAAAAGGCACAGACAAAATTTAAGGAAAAATTTGATCCCAAAAAGGTTAAAAAAATTCTGAAAGATTTCCTTAAAATACCCGAAGTTTCAGAATGGTTTGAAAGAAAACCGGGTAGAATCATTCTGAAGGAAGCAGACTTTGTGAGCAGGAACGGATCACTTTACCGAATGGACAGGGTCTTGATTGACCGGGACTCTATAGTTGTCATTGATTTCAAAACAGGGGAAATGGAAGAACAACACAGAAATCAGTTAAGACTTTACATGAAAATTTTACAAGGAATTTTTCCTGGTAAATTGGTGAAGGGATACTTGGGATACATTGATCTGAAAAGAATTGAGGCTGTGACATGAAAAGAGCAGTTGAGCTGAGTCCACAACATAATCTTGTGGAGTACCTAGGCGAAATTCTTTTAGAAGGCACTTCAAATCCCGAGAATAATATTGTGGTCTTTCCAGGTAAAAGACCTTCCCATTTTTTGAGAAAATTCCTATCTCAGAGAATTAAGAGGCCCTTCAGAGCTCCTTATATTTTCTCCATGGATGAGTTTGTGGATTTCCTTTATGAATCATTAGGTTACTCGGATAAAAAAATTTCAGCAGTGGATGGAGTATCTTTAATATACTCTATACATTCAGAGAATCCACTTATTACCGGGAAGAACGCTCTCAGTCTTGATGAATTCCTTCCATGGGGGTTTAAAATCTTTTCGGATCTGGAAGAACTTTACATAGAATTTGTAGATCCTCAGAAGCTCCGAGAAGTTGATCTACTCTGGGGAGAGAAAATACCTGAGAAGGTGAGAGAAAAATTAATTTCTTTGTCTCAGTTATACAACATATTTTATGGTGAACTCGAGAAGAGAAGTGTCTCCACAAGATCTCTAAGGTATAGGAGAGTCGCAGAGGAAATAGAGAGTGTTAAATTTGAGAAGTATAACAACGTAGTAATTGCCGGATTTTTTGCTCTTACCGAATCGGAAAGAAAAATTTTTGAGAACCTAAAAACAAGACCTAATAGTATTTTTATCTTTCAGGAGGGTCCTCATATCGAAGAAATATATAGAACGCTCTCACTCAATCCTGAGAGAATTGATACCCCCCAGATTCATAGAACCGAATATAATTTCTATCGTTCTGCTGATGTTCATGGAGAGATCTTTGCCCTGGGGGAACTATTAAAGGCTAAACCTGTATCCATCAGAGATGTGATAGTTTTACCTTCTTCAGACACCCTCTTCCCTATCTTACAAAATGTAATCCCTGTGGCACAAGGAAAGTTCAATATTTCCATGGGATATCCTGTCCACAGAACCCCGCTGCATTCTCTTCTGGAAGTTCTCGGAAAGGTTCTGGAAACAAAACTAGATTCCCTTTACTTTGTTCCCGCTTATCTAAAATTTGTATTACATCCATATATTAAAAATATATACCTTCATGGTGAGAGTACTCCTACCCGAATTATCTTCCATACCATCGAAGAATACCTTGTAGAAAAAAACAGGAGGTTAATAGAACTTACAGAGCTTGAGGAGGATAGTGATCTTTTGGAATCGTTTCAGCGGAAAATCTGCCCGCTATATCCCGAGATAACCGAACAAGAATTAAAGGAACATCTTAAAAAAATCCATAGAGAGACACTTAAGAAATTCGAAGTTATCACAAACATCCGCGATTTCTGTAAGAAATTACTGGATCTTATATCCTTTATATCCCGTGAAAGCCCTGCAAATCTCCATCCATTTTCAGGTGAATTCTTCCGCAGGACACTGGAATCAATCCATGACCTTGCCAGTTCGGGATTCGGGGAAGAAAAATTTGAAAATGTGAGAAGTTATTTTATTTTAATTAGGAATTATCTGAGAACTGTATCCGTGCCCTTTGAGGGGACCCCGCTCAATGGCTTGCAGGTTCTGGGATTTCTGGAAACACGAAATCTTAAGTTTGAGAATGTTTATTTTTTGGACTTGAATGAAGGAATACTTCCTAATGTTAGTAAGGAGGACACTATTCTTCCTTCTTTATTACGCCAACATCTTAAACTTCCAGATTATAGAGATAGAGAGAAGATTGCAGAGTACTATTTTTACACTCTTACCAGAGGAGCCAAAAAGGTACATCTTTTTTATGTCGAAAATGCTCAGAGGGAAAAGAGCAGATTCATAGAAAGGCTCATTTGGGAAATTCAAAAAGAAAAAAAGACCCTTAAAGAGCCCGCCCCCAGAGACATTATTTTTAGGGTAAACTTTGCATGCAGGGAAGTCACAGAAATCCAGAAAGACCAGGATATTACAGAATTCTTAAAGAAAGTTCCCTACAGTCCCACCATGCTGGATACATATCTCCGGTGTCCTTTAAGATTTTATTATACCTATGTTGTCGGTCTGGGCGAGAAGGAGGGCATTTCCGAAGAGATAGAAAGCAGGGAGATCGGAAGACTTGTCCATGAGATACTTGAACTTTTCTTCGCTGATAAGCTGGGGAGAAAGCTTGTTATAGAAAGGGATGATAGGGAGAGAATGGACACAGTGGTTGAAAAAGTCTTTGAGGAACATTATCCGGGAGTTAAGGAAGCCAGGGTCATCATAATTAAAAGGACAATTAAAAAGAGAATGAGGGAACTCTTGGATTATTATAAAAAAAGCCAGGAAGATATAGTGATTCTCCATCTCGAAAAAGAATACACCGGCTACATGGAAACAAACGATGGAACACGGGTGGCTTTGAGCGGGAGAGTGGATAGAGTAGAAAGAAGAGGAGATACCATTTACATTATAGATTATAAAACTGGAAGCAGTGTGGGTACCCCGAATCCAGACTTCAAAGATTCACCGAGAGAGGAATGGTATAAAAAACTCAAATCCGTTCAATTGCCTCTTTATATAAATCTATACATGCAGAACCACCAGAATGCGAAGATAGAAAAACTTAACAGTTCTTTGCTGCTATTAAGGGAGAAAGATTTTAAAGAAGAGCCACTTTTTTATGAAGAAGATGAATCTAAAAAGAAAATTGCCATGGACCTTTACATGAAGGCTGTAAAGACACTCATTGAGGAGATACTTGATTCCAGCATACCCTTTACTTCCACTGTAAATCCTAAGGAGCACTGTCAGAACTGTCCATTTAAGATAATATGCGGGAAGCAGTGGATACGCAGATCAAAATGGTAAACTTATCTCCTTAAAGTTTTTACCTTCTCCATCAATTTCTCCACTCTCCATTGTTCAACCGAATTTCCCGATATCCCATCCTTCTCAAAATAAGTTCCCACTATTGCACCGTCCGCATATTTAATCAGTATTTCCATGTTTCTATCGTTGAGATCACTGCCAATAATCACGGGTTTTCGCGCTGAGGATTTCGCCCTTTTTAAATGTTCCACATCAACTTCCTCTCCTGTATGTTTACCACTTACAATGAGTACATCAGCAAGTCCTCGTTCCTCTGTCTTTTTGACCATCTTTTTATTTCATTTTCGCCGGTAATAGGCCAGGCGTGTTTAACCATAATATCTTCAAAAAAGTAAATTTGTTCTGCCCGGAGTTCCTTTCTTTTCAAAGATACTTTTCTTATCTGCGATTCTATTATACCAGACGGTGTTAAGAATGCTCCCACGGGAATGTTGATTCTAATAAAATTTGCATTTACATTTTACCAAACTTTAAACCATTTATACCATATACTGCCCCTTTTACATTTTATGTTCACTATCATGGGCATACAATTATTCCTCTCCACCACAAACAATCAGCACAGCTTGGCGAATTACCCCAACAATCTTCTTCAGTTGTCATAGCAAAATGACATCCATCTCTAAATTTACAGTCTGTACATGAAGGGAAAAGGGCATTTTTTACTTTAAAACGGAAAAATGCATATTCTTTTGATATCCATATACTTTTGAGGGATTTTTCCAGAATATTTCCGAAACTTTTGTGAAATATTACTTTTTTTCTTCCATACACAATCTCAATAGAATCATGTAAAAATCTATAGCAGGGAGCAATCTCTCCATCCCAGCGAATAACTGCTGCGTTCTTCTCCACAAACTGGCAGTGTCTCTCAGTGAGAAGTGTAAATTCCGGAATCTGTAAATTGAATCTGATGGTTGTATTTTTCACAAATTCTTTAACATAATGAATGTGTTCGTCTGGATTTTCGTAAAGGGAGAAGCCAACCAGTTTATCGTGGACAGGTAGAAGATTTGTAAGGATTATGTTATCAACTTCCTTTTCCCGACATAAATCTATAATTTTTGGAAGGTCTTTTACATTTTGCTTGGTCAGTACAAATTCTATACCAAGTACCGGTTTTCCCGATTTTTTAAGATTACGTTTTCTTATAAGCTCCCCAAGCGTATGTATAATTTTCCTATTCCATTTATGCCCGATATCGCCTGTTTCCAGAGAAAAAATCACACGTTCTACACCGATGTCTATCAGAAAATTTATCATTTCATCATTTATAAGAGAACCATTTGTTGAAATGGAAATTTTTAGATTTTTCTTTTTAACTTCAGTTACGAAGTATCTGAAATCTGGATGGAACAATGGTTCTCCAATTCCTCCTATAACAACCCATTCAATTTCAGGGAGGTCATCGATATCCTTAAGGAGTTTTTTGAAAAGATCCCGTGACATATGGCCAAGTGGTTCAGTAAAACTCTGCCTGAAGCATAATTTGCAGGAATAATTACACAGGGAGGTTAATTCCACGTAGAGTTTTTTAAGATCAAGCTTTGGATGCATTAAGATATCGTAGTCTATTGAATTAAACCTGTACATTATCTTAACTCCACTGTCTCAAAGCTCATATCAAGAAGATCAACAATAAGAAGCTTTCCTTTAAGTGTGTTTCCCTTACCACACAGTAATTTAACAACCTCAAGAGCCTGTATCGCGCCAAGAAGAGTGGATACTGAGCCAAGGACCGGTATTATTTTTTTATTCTCTTTTTCCATTCCATAGAGAATTTCACAAAGTCTGGGAGTTTCTCCGGGGACTATTGTGGTAATCTGACCAAAAAAACCATTAAGACCTGCATGTACAAGAGGAATGTTATATTTCACGGCAATTTTATCAACAGCAAATTTTGCTTTGAAGCTATCAAGACAATCGACTATAACCCGGACTCTTTCAGGTAATTTGAAATTTTCATCTATATAATCTGTGTAAGTTTTAATTACAACATCCTCTCTTATCCATTTTAGCTTCTGTTTCGCAGCATAAACCTTTTTTTTACCAAGGTCGTCTTTATAATAAAGAATCTGTCTGTTTAAATCCGGAAGGTCTACCTCTCCATAATCAACTATATGTAATTCACCTATTCCTGTTCGCACAAGAATGTCAGCAACCACAGTGCCCAATCCTCCAATACCTGCTACGAGAACACTGGAGTTTTTTAATTTCTTTATCCCCTCTTTACCTAAAAGAGGAATATGTCGGGCGTATAAATTCATCCTCCCCCTCCGGGAGGGAACATGGAAATGACATCGCCATCTTTTATTATAGTATTGATACCATTAATATGAAAAACATTTTTCCCATTAACTAATATTATTACACCTTTTTTGAGTTTTCCTCCTTCTCTTAATTTAAAGGTAAATTTTTTACCAATCTTTTCTTCAAGAATATCGAGTAATTGGTTTACCGTGATTGAGTTATTATCGAGTTCCACCTCATATTCCTCGATACCGAGGTAGAGTTTTAAAAGTGTAAAAAATTTAACCTTTATCTTCACTTTTCACATATCCACTATTTTTATAGTTTTTAATTTTAAAAAAGGGTGGGATGCACCCACCCTTTTTAAATCATTCCAGTTCTAACTCTTTCAGTTTTTCTTCTGTGGGTATTCCCTTTTCGCTCCAGCCTCTAACTTTATAATACTCCGGAAGAAGTTCCCTAAGTTTAACCACTGCACCCTTTTGAGGGCCTTCCGGAAGCGGTTCTTCCAGAAATCTCTTGGGCAATGTGTCTTCCTCGGGTTTAATCCCGGCTTTGAGATTAAATAATCTTTCAAGATTCCATATCCTATCTCCGCACTTCATTACGTCATCCGTAGAGTAATCAAATCCTGTAGCTGCAACAATCATGTCTTTGTAATCATCTGCATTAAGGGCAAAAGAGCTGAAAAGGCATAAGCCTGCAGAATCAATCACTGCTGTAAGATCCTGAAAGATTTTTACCCATTGAGCCTTTCCTTCTAATTTTTGAGTCTCAAGCTTTTCAGGAACTCCCAGAATCTCAGGTGAGATCATATATCCTCTTACATGGCACCCCCCTCTATTAGAGGTTGCGTATTCCAGTGCATGACCTTGAGCACCCCTTGGGTCATAGGCAGGGAGTTCCTGTCTTTTCACACTCATGGAATATTCAGGATGACCATAAGCTTCTGCCAGTCTATAAGAACCTTCAGCCAGTTTATCACCTAATCCTTCTCTGTAAGCAATAGCCTTTGTATAGTAAACGATAGCTTCTGAACTGCCGAATCTGAGTTCGGGTCCTTTGCTCAAGTCTTCTTTAGGAATAAAGCCCCTTTCAAACAATTCCATAGCGCATGCTATGGTAACACCTGTTGAAATTGTATCCAGGCCAAGCTCATTACAGAGGAAATTAGCTTCTGTAATTGCTATCAAATCTTTGACTCCACAGGCTGCACCAAAAGCCCATCCTGTTTCATATTCAGGACCCTCACCTTCTCTACCACTGGGTAACTTGGTAATACGACCACATCCTATGGGGCATGCGTAGCAGGCTTTATTTTTTATAAGGTACCCTTTCTCCACGAGGGCCTCTCCAGAGACTTCATAGGTAAATTCAAACACCCCGGTCTGGAAGTTTCTCGTAGGATATAGGCCATTTTCGTTGATTATATTATCCAGAACTTTGGTCCCAAGTTTGGGGAGCCCCTCACCGGTAATGGGATTTTTCCTCATTGTATCAATCTTTTCTTTTATAACCTGACGGAATTTTTCTTCATCAAAGGCTACAATTTTTTTGGTTCCTTTAACCACTATAGCTTTAAGCATCTTAGAACCCATCACCGCCCCAACACCTGTTCTTCCTGCTGCTCTGTGCTTATCATTTATTACACAGGCAAATTTTACGAGTTTTTCACCTGCAGGGCCTATGCATGCAACTTTTGCCGTATGTTCGCCTGATTCCTCGAGGAGCTTGTCTGTAGTCTCATGAGTATTTAGTCCCCAAAGATGAGAGGCATCTTTAATAGCAACTTCATCGTCCTTTATTAATATATAAACAGGCTTTTCGGATCTGCCCTCAATTATGATCATATCATATCCAGCACGCTTCAATTCAGCTCCCCAGAATCCTCCTGAATTACTGGATGCAATTGTACCCGTTAAAGGTCCCTTGGTGACTACCATGTATCTACCACCAGTAGGAGCAGGAGTTCCTGTAAGGGGACCTGTGGTAAATATGAGTTTATTGTCAGGGCTTAGAGGGTCAACTGTGGGATCTATTTCATCGTACAGATACTTAGATGCCAGTCCTCTGCCGCCTATGAATTTTTTGAGGAGGTTTTCAGGTATATCTTCTTTTTTGATTTTCCCTGTGCTCAGATTTATTCTGAGCAATTTACCCGCATAAGTTCCAGGCATGCTACACCTCCCATGTTTTAAATTATCTCTCCTTTCCAAACACGGGAGGTCATGCAGGTTTCCCCACATGCCCAGCGGCCACCTACCATAGGAATTTCTCCCGTAGGTAGAATGGCTCGGAGAGATTTTGTCAAAGAACTATTTCAAAACTTCTTATAATATTAAATTAAATAAAATATAAAGTGTGTTTTGTCAAGATATATTCTAAATTTATACTATACCTTATCTACTTTTACTCCGTTTATATTAAGAAAATCCCGTGAAGTCTCATTAAATCTTTTATCAATATATTCTTCAGTGTATACTACTCTTTTAATACCTGAAGCAACAATAAGTTTGGCACATTCCATACAGGGGAGCAGAGCAGAATAGATTGTTGCTCCTTCTATATTTGTACCTGCTCTTAGAGAATAAGCAATGGCATTCTGTTCAGCATGTATTTCGTATCTGGAGTGCACAAAATTAAAATCATAAAGGTCAATCCTTCCATCTTTTTCCAGTTTTTTTAATATAATGGGAATAATCTCTACTAAACGTGAAAAAATAGGTCTTATTCTTACTTCTGAATATTTTGAAAAAAGAGGAAATTTTTTAAAGGTTTCGTTTTTCAGCAGTTTTTCCAGCTGAAGGTCAGTGATTGGATTTATAAGCGAAAGAGCTTTTTTAGGATTTTCCACAAGCCACTCAAGAACTTCCTGTAATTCATTGCACTGGGGGAAACCAGGAGGGGTTCCGTTGTAGCCCATGGAAACTATTCTATTATCCTTCACTATCAAAGCCCCTGTTTTGTAATAGGAGCAAGTACTTTGTTTTTTGATAGTATCTAGAATCTCGAGGAATACTTCATCTGTTATCATTTTTTACTCCTTTGGTTATGAGTATTTAAAACCAGTAAACTATTATCCATCCTTTATGTACTGCATACCTTTTTAACTTTTTATATGGATTCACTGCCACAGGACTACCCACGATATTTAAAAAGAATCTGTCGGCAAAGGAATCTCCATAACCATAAGAATTATTAAAGTCTATATTGTGGTATTCGCTGAGCTTAATGAGTATCTCCCGTTTCTTTTTTCCGTATGGGTGTGGACCTTCAGTTTTTCCAGTGATAACACCATTTACCACCTTTATTTTTGCAGATACAACGAGGTCAAATTTTAAAACCTTTCCAAATCGGGTTGCAGCTTCTTCAGGTGCTCCAGTGAGGAGAATGAGCTTTCTGCCTGCTTCTCAATGCCTTTCAATTTCATGAATTGCCTTTTCAGAAATCCATTCATTAAGAGGAACTCCACTAAAATATTTATTTATAACATTCAGGAAAGTAAAGTATTTAATTCCGTGATAGTATGCCTTTGAGGACTTAAAATCTTTATATCGCGCACTTTCAAGAAGATAAAGCAATATTCCTGAGAGGGAAAAGCTGAGATTTTTTACAAAATGTCTAACAATTATTTTCTCAGTAGAATTACGTGGAATAAGTGTCCCATCCAGATCGAAAATTGCTGCTTCAATTCTGGCCATTTTCTTTCTTCTCAAAGAGATAAAACCGGGAATCAACAATTACGGGTATTCCTCTTGCAATGCATTGAAGTAATGTAATATATGCGAAAATTATGGTTGCACTGTGAAAAGTATGCACATGCGGAAAAGCTGCATACTTGAGAAGGAGGTTAATTCCCAGAAGAGAGAATGTAATTGCCTTCATAACAGCATAGGAAGTCCTCATAAAGGGCGAGGCTACAAGAAAGTGACTAACGCTGGAATGGAGCATTTCGTAAGGTTTTCTACCCTTTTTGAAAGCCACACTCCGCAGAGTATCTACAATTATTCCCCTTGAAATTACAATAACAGGAAACCAAAAGCTAACTAGTCCTCTGACTGAGAAATAAATCCAGAATATAATCTCAACGATTCTATCTCCGGTAATGTCAAATAAGGCACCAAATTCTGATGATATTTTTAACTTCCTTGCAATGTAACCGTCCAGAAAGTCAAGGAAGATGATGAATATAATTAAGAATACAGCGATGGCTGTAACAATAAGATTTTTGAGTTCAAGAAGCCCCAGGGTTACAAAGGCAAGAACAATCCTTGAAAGGGTTATAACATTTGCAAGCATGTTCTTCTTCATCTTATTATAAGCACCTTTTTGGTTGTCATAAAACTTTTGGATTTTAATGTTAGAAAGTAAATTCCCTGTGGAAATCCACCCAGATTTAATCTTTCCTGAAGAAAGTATACAGGATTGTATTTCTTTTTCAAGATCTTCATCCCCAGGATATTATAAAGTGAAAGCTCGACACTTTCCGGTGTAGCAAATCTCAATTCCAGATATATACATGACCTGGCAGGAACAGGATAGACTTTAAAATAGGGCATATTGGGAAGCTGGCTTAAACCTGATGAATCCATTAACGGGA
>QNDO01000045.1 GCA_003644895.1 Candidatus Hydrothermota bacterium
AATATCATTATACTGACTTTCATCTACAAGACCATCATTGTCGTTATCTATTCCATCTGTGGAGTTGCCTGGACTCTCCAGAAATTTAAAGCCGAGCCAGCCGATAGGTTCTCCTGGCTGGTAATTAACACTCTGACCATCAGCATCCCAGTTATAAACCATATTATTAGCTGCATCGAATCCGAACATATCATCCGGATAATCTGGGTAACCACCAATATCAAAATCCCCAAAATAACCTACTACCACACTATCAATATCTTTTGCGGAAATATTTTTCACCTCGTATATCCATACAATTATATCCTCGGCAGGTGATGCAGCCCATTGATAACCCCTCACAGTAACCTGAATTCCTGCACCAAGAAGGCCATTTCCTGGGTCATATTCTATTCCCCAGCCATCCTGGAGTCCGTCTCCGAAAGCCTTTGTTGAAGCGGCTTCATCGGTCATGATGAAGAAGCTCTCCTGATCTGCCACCTTAACTCCTGGGCCAAACTGCCCGGGCCACTCACCTGTGAGGTCCTGAATTGTTGAGTCAAAAATAGTCTGGTAAGGTCCCCATACATCAGGCCATGTACTGGGTCTGTCTGAAAAGGCAAGGGTGTCCTGGTTGGGATTGGCGTAATTTGCCAGGGGTTCAAAATCCTCATCGCCACCATCCTGTATTGGATCATCTACCCAGACTATGGTGGTGTCCTTTCCTGTATCCACATTCCTTGCCTTGAGCTTGAGGCCGATCATGGGACCCATTTCATACCCATATTCATGCCCTGAGTATGCAGGCCATTCCAACCTTAGATAACTTCCATATCTCTGCACCACTCTGTCGGGTCCGCCTATAGGACCATAGTTAAAAAATATCGTCCTCAGTTTATTGCCATTATGAATGCCCAATTTTCTATCCACATGTCCCTTGGTCCCTTTTTTATATAAGGGCTCCTCTGTATTCAGCCCCCATTTTTGAAGAGGGGGACCAGCCATCAGGAAATTAACAAATACAAGGCTCAGGATAATTTTTTTCATTTTAACCCCCTTTTAAAATGCAAAGCCCATTCCAATAATCACAGTTCTTGGAGGACTGAAGTAATGAGGTCTTACCCACCAGCCAGGGTCTGCAGCATCTCTGTTATAGGATCTGGTATATGTAGCTCTTCCTGTACTTGAAAATACATACTCTTCATTCATTCTATCAAGAAGGTTATAGATCTTAAGGAATACTTTCAGAGTTGCCTTTCCGGTTATAATATATTTATCTGCAAAAAGATCAATGTTGAATCTCGGTGGCTTTCTTCCAGAATTTTCATCTCCGATTCTATTGCCTCTTTCATCCGTTGGTGTATAGGGGAGACCACTGCCATAGGTTCCTATAAGCGAAATGGTGAAGTTTTTGGGTTTGTGATAGGTTATGGTTCCATTTATTTTGTGACGTTCATCCCAATCTAAGGGAACAGTGGTTTTTGGTTCCTCAACTCCATGCTTTATATCAGCAAAAAGGTCTCTGGGAGCCGAGTTACTTCCTTCTGCAATCTGATATGTATAATCTATCTCAAAACTGAAGTTTCCTATATCTCTGAATTTCAGATATGTAGAAATACCTCTCACATTGGCGTAATCCCTGTTTGTATACACTGTATAGTTGTCACCCTGGACATAGGTGGGAACAAGCTTTGTGGCAAGAAGGTCTCTTATGTCTTTGTAATATCCAGTAATTTCAAATCCAATATTATCACTGATTGCCTGTTTATAACCTACCTCGTAAGCAACTGTCCTCTGCGGTCTCAGATCCGGGTTACCCATCCATGTGGTGTTGGCCTTCTGTCCCATTTCAAAGTCGGAATTTCTGTAAAGGTAGAGATACGGAGGTATCTGGAAGAAGTGTCCATAGGAGAAGTGGAATATACCCTGAGCGGAAACAGGGAATGCAATACCAATTCTTGGAGAAAGTTGATATTTAGGTTCCACATCCTTGAAGCCAGGATAGGGGCCCCTGAGGGTATCCCAGGCCATTGGGGAAGGAGCATAATCATCGGCCCAGATCTTCCATTTCGGATCATAATAATCAAATCTCACACCCACGTTGATGACCATATCTTTCATCTCTATCTTATCCTGCATGTATGCAGCAAATTCAATGGGATGATGCATGTACTGATCCACATCGTAAACTGTATCATTCACGGGAAGAATGGAAAGGTCATCTACAGGGAAGGTAAGTTTGATATCCTCTGTTGTATCAGGAGGATTTGTTATATACATGGAGAATCTATAGATTTCGTATCTCTTTGCCTCTATTCCCGCTTTAACAAGATGACTCTTGGCGATCTGGCTCTGCAATTCCGCTTTGCCCATGATGGTCTTTGTCCACCTCTTGTACCAGTAATTTGAGACGCCCCCTCTGTCAAAATGAAGTCCCGAACCATAGTACCAGTGCCAGAACTTATACCTGTAATCATAGGGGTTTTCATACACATACTGCTCATAGGGACTGTAGCTGTAGGCAGCTTTAATTGAATAATAGGTCTTGGAGGAGATTACGTGATTAAAGTTGACAATTTCCTGAATTCCCAGCCTCTTGTTTATGGGAAGACAACTTGGATTGTATTTATAAGAATGTACATAACTCTTCCACCATCTGTAGCTGTAGAAAGTTGAAGAAGTAATCTTTATTTTTGGAGTGATCTTGAAGGCAATCTTTCCGTTGATGGTTCTGTTGTATGAGGGATTCATGGGGACCCAGGCACTATCTCCATTCATCTCACCGTTCTGGTCTGTGGGAAGATATATTCTCTGACCGTATAACCATCCTTTGCTGTAATATCTTCTCCCGCCAATGTAGAAATTTATCTTATTTCTCACTATTGGGCCTGATATACTTCCGTTTATCTCCGTTCTGGACAGAGGATCTATTGTTGTTATTTTTTCAAATATATCACTGTGATTGCTTACCTTATCCCCGGCACTAAAATTAATATTACCGGTAAATCTGTTACCACCTTCATCAGTAATTATATTTACCACACCACTCATTGCATTTCCATACTCTGCATTGAAGGTACCGGCCACAAGATCCAGCTGTCTTATAATATTCTGGGGAATGGATATGGTGAGGCTATTGGAATAGGGGTCCACAACCGGTATACCATCAATAAGATAAAGGACCTCTCCTGATCTCCCTCCTCTTACGTGTATACCTCCTCCTGGATCCACAGTGATGCCAGCTTTCTTGGAAAGAACATCGGTAACGGTTTCCACGGGTAATTTATTCAGTTCTTCTTTGTCCGATGTAATAACACTGGATGTTACGTCCTTCTTTATAACAGGCTCTCTGGCAGTAACTATAATAGGCTCTGTCATAATGGTGGCTTCTTCCAGTCTGAAATTGAGCTCAGTGGTGAGGTCTGCACGTATTTTCACATTTTTCTCAATCACTGTCCTGTAGCCAACCATCGATGCTTTTATAGTATAGGTTCCCGGAGGTATATTGATGATGACATAGGATCCATCGAGATCACATGCAGTCCCGATGTTTAACTCCTCGATTATCACGTTGGCTCCTGGAAGCCCCTCTCCTGTTTTAGCATCCCGAACTGTTCCCATGAGCTTACCTGTTTCTCCCGCAAATAGGAATACAGGCAAGCTCAGGACGAGCACCAGATACTTAAAGGCTTTCATAGAATACCTCCACTCTTTTTTATTAGATTTAATATTATTACTTACCTCCCAATCTGTCAAGCCTCTCTTGACTCCCCTGAAAAATTACTTGAAAATAGAACGCAAAAAGGAAGAAGCCATGAAATTGAAAGAGATAATAGATAAAGATCTGGTAAAAATCGGAATTGAAGCAAAGGATAAGGAGGGTGCGCTGGATGAGCTTCTGGGGGTTATAGAAAAAAAATTTAAAATAACAAACAGAGAGGATGTGAAGAAAAAACTCCTGGAAAGGGAGGCGGTAAAATCCACAGGGCTCGGAAACGGAATAGCCATACCTCACGCCCACAGTGAGTTTGTGGAGGGGATAGCAGCATGTATAGGTATTAGTAAGGAAGGGGTTGAATTTACATGTCTGGATGGGAAACCGGCCCATGTTTTTGTTATGATCGTGGCAAATCCCCAATACAATTTAAAATACCTCAGTCTCCTCGCCCATACTGCAAGAATTCTCTCTAGAGAGGATATCCGGCAAAAACTCATAGACGCGAAAAATGAAGAAGAGGTTGTCAGAATAATAAGGGAGTTTGAAGGATAGTGTTCTTCGTGGTGGTGTTTCTTAAAAAAGAAGAATACCTGGATGAGGTAGTGGAAGCCCTTGTAGAGGCTGAAATAAAGGGACTTTCCATTGTGGATGGTGTAGAGATGGAAAAAGTTCTTGCAGTTGACATACCTATATTTGCTGGCCTGGTCAGGAGTATGGGAGGAATGAGGGGAGCTAACAAAGTCTTATTTGGCATCACCGAAGTTGGAGATAATATAAAGGAATTCATTTCCATTCTCAGAGATATTGATGCACCCGAGGACATCTCCCGTCTTGTAGAGGTGATTTCCTTGCCGGTCTCCGATTATCTATCGGGGGATTAGAATTGGGGACAGTAATCCTCTTTTTTATTCTCCTTCTTCTCTTTATTGCTTCCTTTGTTTCCTTCCATGGAAGAAAAATCATACTCAAGGAAATCGGATTTCTAACAGCCGGTTATTTACTGGGATACATTGTAAAAAAATTTATCAACGTAGGGCAGATCAATTCCCTCTGGCTCTTCCTGTCCGTTGGTTCAGGATATTTCCTCATGCTCTTTGGATTGCAGTTTTCAAGGAGCACAATAAAAAAGATCTCCCGAGTATCCTTTCTCATAGCTTTTATTGAATCTGGCATTATATTCCTCATGGCTCTGGGAGTTGGACTTTTCTTCATAAAAGATTTAAATCTGGACCTTCATTTAGCCCTCCTGGCCTCTTTGAGTGCCTCTCCCCTCTTGATCTATTCACAGAAAAAGCTTGATTCCAATAAACTTTATGCTCTTTACCTTGATCCCTTGCTCGCCATTTTTATACTGCTTGTGCTCACCCTGGCCAACGGTAAGAGGTCCATACTTCCTATGCTTTTCCCTCTTTATCTCATATTTGTTTTAATAATCGTGAAAGGACTGGAACGAAGAGAGCAGGAGATGAATCTCTTTTTGTTTGGTAGTACCACTCTTCTGGCAGGACTATCACTTAGCCATAAAATTGAACCGGTAATCCCTCCCTTTATCACAGGACTTCTTATCTCCAATCTGGGTAACAAATACAGAAGGGGATTTCTCAATTTTCTCCAGAACATGGAAAAGAGTATATATCTGGCATTTCTGGTACTTATTGGTTTTTTTCTTAAACCCGTCTTCAATGTAAGAACACTTATGGGCATTCTGGTAATTTCAGCCATAAGAGGATTCATAAAATATTTCCTTTTCAGAAGTATCTATGCAATGATCCCTGGCCCAATGGTTCTGGCAATAGGTTCCGGTTTTTATATACTTACCGGTAGAGGAGATTTCCTGTTTTATTTTACTTTCTATTATGTAATAAATCATATATTTCTTTTAAAAGGGAGCGTGAATGAAGGTTATTGAAGCAATTCTTATACTTCTACTGCCTGTCATAATTTTAAAGATCACCCACGTGACATCTGTTCTGATTCTGAGCTTTCTTGCTGCGGGTTATATCTTCATTCTTTATATTATGATAAGAAGAATAGCTCTCAACAGTTTCATACCGGAGATCTCTCTTCTCTTACTGGGTGGTTTGATCCTGGGACCCCACGGGATAAGTTTGGTGGATGTGAAGGTGCTGGAAAATATGAATTTTATTGAGGATCTTGCCCTGGGCTTCTTTCTCTTCTATGCATCAAGGCATATCAAATACAAAAGAATAAAAAACAACCTGAAGGAAATCACCACTGTTTTTGTGGTTCAGACAACAGTGGTCACCGCAGTTTCGATTTTATTTATATTAAAACTATTCAGAAGCTTTGCACTGGGAGCAGTTCTTCCTCTGGCTGTGATCCTCTCTTCTAAATCTCCGGAGATAACTCTTGCTGTGGTTGAGGAGAGGGAGAAGGAAAATAATTTTGTGGAGAATGTGCTGGGCATTACAGTTATGAAAGACCTGTTTCTGATATTTATTCTGGCCATTTTTATTGCTATAAAATCGGGAAGTATACTCTCAATTTTAAATCTTCTGTTCTCCATAGCAGTTGGTATAGTGTCAGCAGTATTGACAATGGCTTATCTTAGATGTGTGGAAAAAGAGCTTCCGGTATTTATGACCCTTATAATAATATTTCTTGTACTGGTTTCCAGAACCCTGGGTCTCAACGTCCTTATAGTTACTCTAATCTCTGGAATAATAATTGAAAACTTCTGTAAAAAGGGAGAAGAAGCCCTTGATAATCTAAAGTACAGTTTTCCGTTTTCACTTTCCCTGTTCTTTTTCCTGCAAGGTGCTTCATACAGAGTTATAGGATTGAAGTCTGTTCTTCTTCTGGCACTTTTGCTTCTTCTTTTAAAAATTACCTTCACCTTCATCTCCACCTACTTCACCCTGCATCTGTTGAAAGCTCCTGTTTACGAGAAAAAGTGGCTCTGGACCGCCCTTATAAGCCAGTCCGGGCTGAGTCTTTATCTTGTTAATCTTCTTGTTAAATACGGTATAATAGAGTCCAGCAGTATTATACTTACTGTATTCGTTTTCATTGAAATATCCGCCTTACTGGCTCCACCATTATTTAAAATGGCATTGATAAATTCCTTTAAAAGGAGTGACGAGAGATGAAAGAATTTAAAGAACTCTGGGAGGTAGTTAAATACCTTCGTTCTGAAAAGGGGTGTCCCTGGGACAGGGCACAGACCTCAGAGAGCATTGCCTTTGACCTGGTTGAGGAAGCCTATGAGGTGGTTGACGCTATTAAGGGGAAAAATATTGAAAAACTGAAGGAGGAACTTGGAGACCTGCTCTTCCTGATATTGCTTCATATTGAAATTAAAGAAGAGGAAAAAGCCTTTTCTCTGGAAGAAGTACTAAGGGATATAAAAGATAAAATGATAAGCAGGCATCCCCATGTGTTTGGTGATAAGAAATTTGAAACCCATGAGGAGTTGCTCAATCACTGGGAGAAATCCAAAAAAGAAGGCCCCTTCAAATCCCTTCCGAAATCCCTGCCAGCTCTTCTTATGGCTCAAAAGCTTATTGAAAGGGAAAAAAGATACGAAGGGAAAGAAATACCCTGCCAGGAAATTGAGCAGTGGTTAAAAAATTGTGGTGAGGATGTGCATACAATTCTTTTAAAAGCAGTGCAATACTCTATCTGTAAGGGACAAAAACTGGAAGAGACATTCCGGGAATATATTACAAAACTTATTGAAGAGAAATACCTATAAATTATAGGGGGACCTAAAGGCCCCCTATAAATCTTTCTCTTATTTAATCACCACTGTCTTCTTAACCATCCTCTTACTTTCTGTATCAAGCACCACGAAGTATATACCAGCCCTCAGATCCCTGGGTGGAGTCAGTCTGTACATACCCGCTCTGACCTTTCCTTCTTTTAGGACAGCCACCTTTCTACCCTGGATATTATACATACTCACAGTAACACGGGACTCAGCTGGAAGGTTGAGCAGGATGGATCCCGAAGCTTTTAGAATTGCAGGAACATGGAATATAAGTCTCGAAGCCACAGGTTCGTCATAATGCTCCCCTATTGGCAGAGATTGTGAAAGACTTCCTATTTCCACCGTAGTTGGGGAACTACCCGGCTGTTTCTGGATGATAACCAGGGCAAAGGTATCAGTGGTGGATGGAGTGTAACTTATGGTTTCTCCTGACCCAGGACCGTTGTCATCGGCATAGGCCACATATTCTAAAGTATTCTTGAAGGGATCTATAATACTCCCATTCTTGATGGAATAGAGGCCAACAGCTATATCGGCGGTTCCTGAGATCACATTCACCGGGATGGTGGCTTTGCTACCTGCAGTGATTAGAATGTTTTCCACATGGATGATATCATCAGGATTCAAATCTACCCTTTCTGTTAAGCCTCCTCCATAAACCATGTAGTATTCAGGTACCGCTTTCTCAATGTAGTATTTATCTCTGGACTCACCAAAGGAGTATACTCCAGGATATAGATAACCGCTGTATCCATTATCGCCTCCCCATACAAGTATGTATTCAATGTTATCGGGACCGAGGTTGGATGCCTCCACAGCATTTGTAAAGCCATCATATGCAGAAGTGGGGGCATCTGTGAAGAGCCTCAAATCGATGTCTATACTATCTCCACTCTGGCCATAATGCTCGTTCTTCACAGCAATACCAACCCAGGAATTGGCATTTAGATAAAATTTGTAAACATCACTGTTGAAGTAATATCCTGTTCCGGGACCTGTGAGGTCTGGTGCCTTTTCTTCAGAAAGCAAAGGAGCATTGGCAGGGAGTGAAGTTCTGGGCATGAAAACGTATTGCTGTCCCCAGTATCTCAGGTAATTGTTGTAGATATTGCTTGAAACAACGTGATCCCAGTCCAATCCCACATAGAGAGTGTGTCTTCCAGGAGGAATTGTATCCGCATATCCCTTGTAATAGGTATATTCCCAACCACTAAGCGTATCAAGACCAGGAAGATATGTGGCTGCTCTGGAATAGTTATCAAGGAACAGATAATTCCATAAAGTATCACCGGTTTCTATAATAGCATCAACTGCAGATCTGTTGAGACATACCCATCCTGAAATATAGAGGGTGGTATCTCCATAAAGGAGAGAAGGAACCGTTGTGTCTCCTGAGGTGTGTGAGGGTACTATGGGCCAATCCCATCCCTGAGGAGCATAGTATGAAATGGACGGATGGTCATGGGCTATCTCCCAGTACCCTGATATTGGAAGTGATACCCAGCCGATATCCGGTCCACCTGACCAGTTATTATCACCATCAACATAGGTGAATTGTCCTATGAGCTGAGAACCCCAGAATATGGGTTCTACATCTCTCGTGGCGCTGATATTTGCATTCTGACCATACCAGAATACACCCGGGAGTTTTCTCTGTACTGCTATGCTCCACCATTCACTTGTATTACGAGCAACAGTGCGTGAAGTCTGGAAAATGATACTTCCTGGTACATTATTCACAGGATCATTCTCCCAGATATAGAAGTTCATAGTAGCGTTTAATCTTCCAGCGTTATATGCATAAATATACACACTGTCCACATAGATAGAGTCCTCAGGGGCCATTCCAAACTGAGCGAAGGTGGCATAGTAACCTGTTACAAGTCCTGAAATAAGCCAGAGTCCTCCAGAACCCATTGAATAGAAGTACTGAAGGTTTGCCTCGGGAGCCCATGGTCCGCTCACTGTAAAGTTAACTGTATCACTTCCAGAGGAGCTATTGTCTGTGCCATAATTATAAGTGAGTATCAACTTAAACTGAGGATCCCATCCCTGCATATTAGACTCATCAAAGAACTGAATGACAAAGGGATCAGAATCATTAGTACCACCATTAACTCCGTGCTTCACTGTTCCAAAACTGGCTGTGCTATCTATTATAATCACATTATCCTCAGTGGTGGCGTCTGCAGGACGGAGAATGCCCTGAACATTATGGGCAACAACTCCGATGTTCTTCAGCGAAACTCTCAAAGAAGCCTTCTCTCCAGGGTCAATATATCCATCACCATTACCAAAATCAGAATCGTCCAGCCTGTAATCTGAGACCATGGTAATGGAGGGCGAAGTGATTGGTTCTGTTTTTACAATGGGCCTCATGGTGAAGGTATACCAGTAGTCCCTCATAGTCCAGGAGGATGGGTCCATTCGGTTGTTTGTTGAGAGGTTAATCCCTTGAGGAGGAGCATCATCATCCTGGTACGGAACTGCATTGGCACTGGAAGGGTCTTTACTAATTCCCACCCAGAAGTAACCTGCTGATCCAACGTAAATGGGGGGATCTATTGCAACTGTGGTCCAGGCGTCTGCAGTATTTACTGAAATAACC
>QNDO01000046.1 GCA_003644895.1 Candidatus Hydrothermota bacterium
ATGTAAAACTCCACATCATCCATTCCCTTTTCATCAATCTCACTTTTGTTAATGATTATTTCAAATCGGGCCTTTTCCATGCCAAGAGTGTGGAGTTCGCCGGTAATTTGGTTCTCCAGGGATTTTTTTACTTTTTTTCTCTTCTCACTGAGAAGAGAAGCCTTTTCATATAATTTTTTCTCCGCTTCTTTCAGTTCTTTCTCCTTTTGTTCAATTCTTTCGTCAAAGCTTTCGATTTCATTCAGGGTATTTTCGATGACATCAATCTCGTCCACAAGTTCTTCGATTGTTTTCCTATATTTTGCCTTTAGTTGATTCAGAAAAGTTAATCTATTTCTAAGTGTTTCCAACTCCACGGGATCATAATAAAGCCCTTTTTTATATTCAAGGAGACTCCTCCATAATTCCTCTATTTCAGTTAAAAGAGAAGCTATAACTTCTCTTTCTGCCTTCAGCCTGGGATCTATTTTTTCCCCTTCTTCCAGAGTATGTAGTGACCTTGATAATTTGTCATAGACAGTCTCTTCACCTTCATAGAGTTCATCCAGTACTTCTTTTATGCTGGCTTCCAGCTTTTCAAAATTGGAAAGAACCCTCACCCTCTCTTCAATTTCCTGTTCTTCTCCCTTTTTTAATTCAGCCTTTTTTAATTCATTGAGTTTATATCTCAAAAATTCTTCCTTTTCTCTTACTTCATCAGCCTCTTTCTTCAGAGCATGAAATTCCTCTTGAAGGGTTTTTACCTTTAGAAATATTTCTTTTACCTCTTCCCTTAGTTCCATGAGTTCTCCATAGTCATCGAGAAAATCTACATGAGTCCGTGGATCTAACAATATCTGGTGAGAATGCTGGCCGTGAAGTTCAACCAGTGGTGATGTAAACTCTTTAAGAAAACCTGCCGGAACCTGAACAGAGTTTATATAACTTCTGGATTTTTTCTGTGCAGGCTCTAAAACTCTTCTGATAATCAATTCTTCATCAGTTTCTATTCCCAGCTCCTCAAGAATCTTTTTACTTTCTTCTGGAGGCTTGAGAGTAAGGACAATCTCCACCTTCTTCTCAGGAAGAAGACTCCAATCCACACGTTCTCCAAGAGCCAGATTCAATGATCCGATAATCAAAGATTTACCAGCACCGGTCTCCCCGGTGATTATGTTTAAACCCGGGTGAAATTCGATTTCCAAGTCCTTAACGAAAATGTAATTTTTAACCCTTAGACTGGTAATACCCATTATCCCCAGGATAATTTGTTCCTGAGAATGCAGAAGTAGGGCGGCGTTCTTTTAGTCTTAACGATTTTAATTTTTTCATCTGCAGGAACAATCTGAATTGTCTCATTTTGGGTAAGGTTAATATTCTCCTGTCCATCTGCGGAAAGGAGCATTTTTTCACCCTTGGAAGATACCTGTATATTAAGAATTACGTCAGAGGGTAATATAACAGGCCTCATGGAGAGTTTATGAGGACATATTGGTGTCACAGCTATAACCTCCATACGTGGATAAAGTATAGGACCTCCAGCGGCAAGATTATACGCTGTAGATCCCGTGGGCGTGGAAACTATTAAACCATCTCCTCTGAATTTGTAAAGTAATTCATCATTAACCCTTACCTCAATGTTTATCATTCTGGAAGAACCTGTGAGTATGATGGTGATATCATTCAGTGCCAGGAAATGTTTATCCCTCTTGATGGCCTTAATTGCGAACCTTTCCTCGATCTCGTATTCGTTGTTTTTTATATCTTTAATTACCTCTTCTATTTCCTCAGGTCGAAACACGGTAAGGAAGCCGAGTCCGCCAAGATTTACACCTATAACTGGCTTACCGCGGGAATGTCTTGCAGTTCTCAGAAATGTTCCATCACCACCCAGAGTTACTAAGAAATCAACATGCTCAGCAAGTTTGTCAAAGGAGCGAATCCTGCGGTTGGTGGAAAGAAATGGAGATAACTCTTCTGAGAAAATGGATTCCTCCTCACCTAAAAGTGATTGTAGAAGACTTATGGTTTTTTTGATGTCTTCTTTATTAGGATTTCCAGTTATCCCAAAAATCAACTTTTTGCCTTTCTCCTTTGAAATTGCATCCAGTCAACCACTAGGGCTGCAACAACAAAAATTGAGGAATAGGTACCTATAATCACACCTATAGCAAGCGCAAAGGCGAAATCAAATATCACTGGACCGCCGAAAATGAGAATTGATAAGAGAACCAGCAAAGTGGTAAAGGAGGTAATAATTGTACGTGAAAGGGTATCGTTTACCGCACGGTTAAATATTTCCTCTACTTTCCCGTAAGGTATTACCTTTCCAAACTTCTTCAGATGTTCCCTTATCCTGTCAGAGATCACAATGGAGTCGTTTATCGAATAGCCGAGAATGGTAAGTAGTGCTGCAACTATGGGTATGGTAATTTCTTTCCCGAGGAGTGTATAAATACCTATGGTTATAAAAACATCATGGAATAGTGCTATAATAGCACCAAGGCCAAATTTAAAATCAAATCTGAACCAGATATAAAGGAGCATAAGTACAAGCCCTACAAAGATTGCAACAAATGCCTTCTTCTGTAATTCCTTACCGACACTGGGCCCAACAGTTTCATTTCGTTCGAGGCTCACTGCAAGACCTGTTGCCTTTGACAGGGAGCTGACTATCTCATCTGCATCACTTTCCACATGGTATTTGATAATATAAGTGTTTGCATCTCCAAAGGATTGAATCTCAGCATTTAAGCCAATGTCTGAGATAGCTTTTCTGACGACTGCGATATCCAGCGCTTTTTCAAACCTGACCTGAATAAGAGTTCCTCCTGTAAAATCAATCCCGTATTTAAATCCTCCCCTTGCAATAATTCCTATAATACCAATGATTATCAAAATTAAAGAAAAAATATAGGCCTTCTTTCTATTCCCAAGGAAATTAATGTTTGGATTTCTGAATATGGCTATCATTTTTCTTCTCCTTTATATTTTAATGGTTTTCGCCCGTTTTACCACAAGGAAATAATCGAATATAATTTTTGTCACAAATATAGCTGTGAAGAAGCTTACGATTATTCCAAGAGAAAGAGTGGTTCCAAAACCCCGGATGGGCCCAGTTCCGAACCTTAAGAGAACAAGTGCAGCAATTAAGGTAGTAAGATTAGCATCAAAGATGGTGATAAGGGCCCTGTGATATCCAGCGTCCACTGCATTCTTAGGTCTTTTCCCAGCCCTCAGTTCTTCTCTTATCCTTTCAAAAATCAGTACATTTGCATCAACTGCCATACCCACGGTTAAAATCAAACCAGCCATACCAGGGAGTGTTAATGTAGCGTGCAGAGCTACAAGAGCCCCAAGGATAAGTATAATATTTAATACCAGCGCAAGATCTGCAATTAATCCCGAAAGATTGTAATATATAGCCATGAAGATCATAACCAGTATTAGACCCACCATGAGAGCCCTTATTCCTTTACGAACAGAGTCTCTTCCCAAGAGCGGTCCCACGGATCTCTCCTCCACAATTTTGACAGGTGCAGGAAGTGATCCTGCTCTGAGTATAACAGCCAGTTCTTTGGCTTCATCCATCGTAAAATTGCCCCTTATAATTGCATCGCCGGTTGGTATCCTTTCGTCTATAAAAGGTGCAGATTGAACTACATTGTCCAAGACTATTGCCAGCTGCCTTCCTATATTTTTACCTGTAATATATGCAAATTTAGCAGCTCCCTTCTTATCAAAGTGAAGTTCAACAATGGGCTTACCCTGATACGCAGGGTCCTGCCCTTGATAAATAGTATGCCTGGCTGATTTCAAATAAGCACCGGTTAATTCGGGTTTAGCTTTAACTAAATAAAGGGGTCTTAATTTCTCCCCCTCTCGTGTTATCTCTGTTTTACCCCACATGAATACATAATCCTTTGGTATTACCTTTTTTATTTCTTCCAGAGAGAGGATACTGTCAACCTTACTCCAGTTATCCTCCATCACCGCGACTCCGCCCTTATACTGCAAGAGGAGGGATGAGAAAGTCTCTGCGAGAGAATCCTTAGAAGTCAGTTTTTCATCTATAAGGTCTATAACCTGACTCAATACCTTTGGTTGTGCAACTAAACGGAATTCAAGCTGGGCAGTCTTCCCGATGAGGGATCTGGCTCTTTCTCTATCAAGAATACCGGGTAGCTGAATGAGTATTCTGTTCTCTCCGGCTTTTTGAATGGAGGGCTCAAAGACACCCCACTGGTCTATTCTGTTGCGGATAACTTCCAGTGCCCTGTCCACAGCTCCCTTCTGTTCTTCAGGGGAGAGCTTTGATTTATCCACTTCCAGGAGCAGGTACATACCCCCCTGCAGATCAAGCCCCAGATTAATGGCGCGTTTTTTCAGGTTAAGAAGTTCTGTTCTGGTGAGTTGGGCCTTCTCTTCAGGAGACATGGTATAAAACTGGAAAGTGGGCCACAAGGTCCATAGGGCTGCTGCCACAATAATAAGAACGATTACAATCCTCCATATGAGATTTCTCAAAACATACCTCCTTTTTCCGTAGTAGTTGAAGTATTATAATTTTGTCCCAAGGTATATTCAACTCCAATAGAGTGTGTATCTCCCAATTCCCCTATTTCTCGGAAACTGTAACTAATGGAGATATATCCCTTAGTTCTCAATCCCAGAAAAAGAGCTTCCGGGTTTTGGGAAAGCCCTATTACAATATCAAATAATGGTAAGAACGAGAAACTCTGAGAAAAAGAAATACAAGGGGCTTCATACAGTTCCATGTGTAAATCCACAGACGTGGAACCAAAATTCTCATTAAAAACAAAAGTGGAGGAGAATAAAGGAGTGTATTTGTCAAGCCGTGAAGCCAGAGTAAAACCATAGGAAAAGAAAGCTGCATCTCCTGTTATCCCCAATCTCACTCCGGGATGTTCTTTTATGATATCTTCGTACTGTGTTCGTGTAATGTAGAAGCTCACCCCCAGTTGGCTGGTAGAAAGTTGTCGAGCAAAGGCTAAACTTACTGTTTTCTCATTAATCTCTCCTGTCCCTAGATTTATAAATCCCACTCCTACTTTGCGATATGAGAATGCAAGCGAAGTATAAGAGAGCTCTCTTATGCCGTAGGGATTAGAATATGATATTGAAATTTTAGGCTGATATGGCAGTAAAGAGGGAAGGAAGAATACTGCTTCGGCTCTCTTTTTTAACGAACTTATGTTGTAGCAGTTAAGAAATGGGCTAAAGGGCAGTATATAAGAAAAAGATGTCAAAATCAGAAGAATACTACTTCCAGGCACTCCTCAGAAACTCCAGTTCTTGTTTTTGAAATTCCTTCAGTAATTTTTGTATATTCCCTTTTGGTCCATGAATATTACAGAATTCCTGAGGTTCATCCCCCTCTCGGAATGGTTCGATATGGGTTACTGGACAGTATTGTGTTGCAAGCAAACCTGACTGGTCGCAAACCTCTGCAAAAACGATTCCCTGGGGCACTACAAATTCTGTATCAGGAAGCTCGTCTAGGATTTTTTTCATGTAAAGGGTCCATATGGGCAGAGCCATAGAAGCTCCAGAAGCACCTTCATATATTGTTCTTAGTGAGTCATAGCCCACCCAGACACAGGTTAAAAGACCGGGGGTATACCCTATGAACCATGAATCCCGGTGTTCGTTGGTTGTTCCAGTTTTTCCAGCTGCCACTCGATTCCATCCATAATGTAAAATCGCACCCCTTGCTGTTCCCTCGGTAAAGGTGGATTCAAGCATATTGGTCACAATATAAGTAGATAGAGAATCAAATACGTGTACCCTCAGAGGTTCGTGGGATTCCAGAACAACGCCGTTTTTATCCACTACTTTCTTTATAAAGTAAGGCCTTATTCTGTATCCATAATTGGCTATGCTGGAGAAGCCTGTAGCCAGTTCAATGGGGGATAGAGTGACTGCGCCAAGTGCAAGGGAAGGATATGGGGGCAAGTAAGATGTAATTCCTGCTCTTCTGGCATAAGAAGCAACAGCTCCAGGGCCAATTTCCAGAACCAGGTGTACTGTGGCAAGATTCCTGGACAACGCAAGGGCCTTTCTCAACGTTATTTCACCCAGGTATTTTTTATCGTAGTTTTCCGGTTTCCATTCATTTTCCTGGCCCTCATTTAAAATAATAGGTAGATCTTCAACCTTATCACATGGATAATACCCATTGTCTATTGCAGTGAGATATACAAATGGTTTAAAGGCAGAACCAGGCTGTCTTTTTGCCTGAATTACCCTGTTAAACTCACTGTCGTCATGGTCTCTCCCCCCCACAAGGGCTAAAATCTCACCGGTATTGGGATCAAGGGTTACCAGTGCACCCTGCAGATATTGAGGAGGTTGAGGATTCACAGAGTCTCTTACATACTCTTCCTTCTTCGGCTCCAGATGATGTACCTTTTCAAATTTATCCAGTTCCAGTTTAAGTATGGAATCAGCAGCCATCTGGTAGTCGAGGTCCAGAGTGGTATATACCTTTCCACCGCCCTTGAAAAGAAAGTCTTCGCCGTATCGGGATAAGATATATCTCCTCACCATATCCATAAAATAAGGTGCAATTTCCTCTTTAGTGCCTTCTCTCTTTCCCACTATGGAGATTTCAGTATCTAATGCATCTTCATATTCTTCTTTTGTTATGAAGCCATTTTTTAGCATAAGCTTGAGTACTACTCTCTGTCTCCTTCTTGCCCTTTCGAAATTTCTGAGTGGAGAATATAAACTGGGGGACCTGGGTATTGCCGCCAATAGAGCTGATTCTGCAAGGTTAAGATCTCCTATCTCTTTTCCAAAGTAAAACCTGCTTGCTGCTTCCACCCCGTAGACTCCATGACCGAAATATATAAGATTTAAGTATTTTTCGAGGATTTCCTGTTTGGAAAAGGTTCTTTCTATTCTGACTGCGAGCATCATCTCTTTTATCTTCCTCGTGAGCAACTTCTGAGGAGTCAAGAACATGTTTCGGGCAAGCTGCTGTGTGATAGTGGATCCCCCCTGTGCGGGTCTTCTCAAGTAAATGTCTACGATAACCGCCTTTACGAGCCTTTTGAAATCCAGACCATAATGTCGCATGAATCTTTTATCTTCCACAGCTATAAATGCGTTGATAAGGTGCTTGGGTATCTGGAAGTAGGAAACTGGCATCCTACGCTCCAGGAAGAAAGTATGGACGGGTTTACCATTCCGGTCATAGACCACAGTTGCTAGGGGGGGTTTATATCTCTCGATAATGTATGCTGATGGTACCGTTTTGGAAATGATAAAAAGGGTGATAACAGTAATGACCATAACACCAGCGTATATATAAATACCGTAAAGGGTCGCCCGCAAGAAATCCTTTGTTTCCAGTATTTTTCCCATTTCTATTTTATATAGAGGAAAACATTTAGAGAATCTTTCCTTTTGATGGTAAATTTAATACCTATTAAGAATTTTTTCAAATCCTGGAGAGTTTTAAATTTATTTAAGAGATCCTGGTAACTTAACAGTTTTTCATTTTTAAAAGTTAGAAGCAATTTAACCGAATCTCTCAGCATATCTGATGGAGAATATCGTGGAGTATTGGGCCCAACAGTAATGGTGAGAGTGGTCTTGACGGGCACCTTTCTATTTCCTACGTAGCCTGGGGTGAATTTTAGAATCTGTTTCATGGCTCGAAAGGTACTGATTACCGCTATATCACAGTTTTCAGGTGCTTCATAGTCCACTATTTTACCTGATGTATCGACAACAACTTTAAAGATATATGCCCTGTCCTTGAGATCATCAGGAAAAGCCGGGATAATTTCCATTAAAGGCGTTGGTACAGAGTCTACTTCGTAGCATTCATAGACCTTTTCAAAAGGCTTGACATTTATAAGGAGTAAGGTATATACTAAATACATCAGCATAGCATTAAAATAAAGTGTTAAACAAGTTGGGTCAAGAAAATCAGTAACTTAGAGAAAAACTTGACAATCTGAATTAGACCCATTATTATAATTGTGCTCTCACAAAGGTTCTTTGAAAATAAAGTGGATTGAGGTAGGTGGTTAAGCTACTAAGGGTGTCTGGTGGATGCCTAGGCACCAGGAGGCGACGAAGGGCGTGGCAAGCTGCGATAAGCCCGGGGGAGGCGCAAGCAGCCGTTGATCCCGGGATGCCCGAATGGGGAAACCCGGCCACCTTAATAGGTGGTCACCACCCGTAAGGGTGGGGCGATACCCGGGGAACTGAAACATCTCAGTACCCGGAGGAAAAGAAAGCAACCGCGATTCCCTGAGTAGCGGCGAGCGAAAGGGGAAGAGCCTAAACCGTCCCTGTGCCAAGCCCGTGGGCGTTGCAGGGACGGGGTAGTGGGACACAGCCGGGCTGGGCCACGGACCGGCCGGGGAGTTACAAAACTCCCACCTAGCCGAACTACCTGGAAAGGTAGGCCATAGAGGGTGAAAGCCCCGTAGGCGAAAGGTGTGGAGTCTCCCTGGGCTGTGATCCCGAGTACCTCGGGGCACGTGGAACCCTGAGGGAATCTGGGTGGACCACCACCTAAGGCTAAATACTCCCTGGTGACCGATAGCGAACTCAGTACCGTGAGGGAAAGGTGAAAAGAACCCCAGTGCGGGGAGTGAAATAGAACCTGAAACCAGACACCTACAATCAGTCGGAGGGTCCCAAAGGATGTTCCTCGGAGCCTTTTTGGCTCCACATGAGGCTCCTTTGGGCCTGACGGCGTGCCTTTTGCCTAATGAGCCTGGGAGTTACCCTCGTCGGCGAGGCTAAGACCCTCTGGGTTGGAGCCGGAGCGAAAGCGAGTCCGAATAGGGCGTTTAGTCGGCGGGGGTAGACCCGAAACCAGGTGAGCTACCCATGGCCAGGGTGAAGCCCCGGTAACACGGGGTGGAGGCCCGAACCGGTGGACGTTGAAAAGTCCTCGGATGAGCTGTGGGTAGGAGTGAAAAGCTAATCGAACCTGGAGATAGCTGGTTCTCCCCGAAATAGCTCTAGGGCTAGCCTCGGGAATGAGTGTCGCGGAGGTAGAGCACTGGATGGGCTAGGGGGTAACTCCGAACCCAACCAAACTCCGAATGCCGCGACATGCTTCCCGGGAGTCAGGCCGTGGGGGATAAGCTCCATGGCCGAGAGGGGAACAACCCAGACCACCGGCTAAGGCCCCGGAGTGGAGGCTTAGTGGTAAAGGAGGTGGGGCTGCTTAGACAACCGGGATGTTGGCTTAGAAGCAGCCATCATTTAAAGAGTGCGTAATAGCTCACCGGTCGAGTGGCCCTGCGCCTAAAATGTAGCGGGGCTAAGCCTCCCGCCGAAGCCGTGGGTTGCCCTGTCCTCCGGGACAGGGCAGCGGTAGGGGAGCGTTCCCAGCGGGCTGAAGGTATCCCGCGAGGGGTACTGGACTGCTGGGAAGTGAGAATCCAGGCATCAGTAACGATAAGGAGGGTGAGAATCCCTCCCGCCGAAAGCCTAAGGTTTCCACCGGAAGGTTCGTCCGCGGTGGGTTAGCCGGCCCCTAACCCGAGGCCGAAAGGCGTAGGGGATGGGAATCCCGTTAATATTCGGGAGCCACCCTGATGGAGCCCAGGGGGTGACGCAGGGGGGAAGGGCCAGCGCCCTGATGGAATAGGGCGTCTAAGCCTGTAGGGGGCTCCTCCAGGCAAATCCGGAGGAGTGGACTTTGAGAGTCCAACCCTGAGAGGTGATGGGGACCCCCGTAACTGGGGGGAACTGGCCCGGACCGCACTGCCAAGAAATAACCTCGTGGGTGATGAAGTCAGGGTGACCGTACCGCAAACCGACACAGGTAGGCGGGCCGAGCATGCTCAGGCGCGCGAGTTAACCCCCGCTAAGGAACTCGGCAACTTGACCCCGTAACTTCGGGAGAAGGGGTGCCCCGAGTACGTGAAAGGCTTCGCGCCTAGTAGCGGAAAGGGGTCGCAGCGGAGAGGGCCTGGCGACTGTTTACCAAAAACACAGG
>QNDO01000047.1 GCA_003644895.1 Candidatus Hydrothermota bacterium
CCCTAAAACCGCTCCCAGTTCGGATTGCAGGCTGCAACTCGCCTGCATGAAGGCGGAATCGCTAGTAATCGCCTATCAGCATGGGGCGGTGAATACGTTCCCGGGCCTTGTACACACCGCCCGTCACGCCATGGAAGCCGGGGGCACCTGAAGTCGCTCGCCCAACCCCTTATGGGGAGGGAGGCGCCTAGGGTGAACCCGGTGACTGGGGCGAAGTCGTAACAAGGTAGCCGTACGGGAACGTGCGGCTGGATCACCTCATTTAACGAGATAAATATGTCCAGAGACACGCCACTTTATTTTTTTTATAAAATTCAGATGTCCTAAAAAGGAGGACGGGTATGAAAAGAATGATGAACGTTGTACTTGCTGTGGTGATTGCTACACCGCTGGCAGCAGGCACCTTCGTGGGTATCGGAGGAAGAGGACCACTTAACCTTTTTACCCCAAATACAGTGGCTTGGAGATTCGGGAAAGGAATCATGATTGAACCAAGCCTCACTTTCAACTATACAAAAACAGCAAATAGATTCCCCACAGATTCTTCAGATGTTACCAATTTTAACATGGGATTTGATCTTCTTGGTATTTATCCATTCTTTAAAGTGCGTGATTTTGATGTGCATGCTTTAATTGGTCTAGGTTTTGGATTTGGAAACAGCAAGACTACTTCTAAATTCTCTGCAACAGAAGGTGATTATACCAAAACCTCAACCTTTAATTTTGGTTTAGATTACGGTGTTGGGATGCAGGTATTTCTTACAAGAACCATTTCCGTGGGTGTTGACGCCATTTCAGGATTTAGTTACTCAAAAAGCAGTTCCAAATCTAAAACCGGAACTGTGACCACAGATCTGGGTAACTCAGGGACTCTAAATTTCGGACTGGACAATACAGTATTTAGATTCATGCTGTTCTTTGGAAGATAAGGTTATTTGCGTGGGCCTGTAGCTCAGTTGGTTAGAGCGTACGCCTGATAAGCGTAAGGTCGGTGGTTCGACTCCACCCAGGCCCACCAAAATTTTATGAATCATCTTTTTTTAACATTTTTTCTTTTTTTAAACAATACCCTCTCTCACAGTTCTGAAATTCCTTTATATTTTCAGTATAAATCTCCAACATTCATTTCACTTTTTCCATCATATACTGAAGTTTTGGACGAAGGAAATATAATTATCTTTGAACTCCCATGGAAGAAAGCACTCTGCATTTCTAATCCTGTAGGGAACAAATACTTCTGGACCGGTATAGATGCTGAGGACACTAATAATGTGTGTTTTTCAGCCGGGCTTGGTTTTAACAGAATAAGTGAGACATGGGCATTCTTCATCAGGTTTAGTCATGAAAGTGAAAAGAATCTTGATCAATATGGAAATGTTCTTTCAAGAAGTAGTTCCTTATATCTTGAACCAGGTATCTCTTGGAGTATTTATAAAAATTTTTCTTCGTATTCGCTCACCTTCTCCTTTCCTCTAAAATTTGTCACATATAATGACCTTTTGGATACAGTGGACTTATCCCCCAGACTTTCCTATAATATGTCTCTGTTTTACCAGAAAGAACTTTCCTCTCAATCTAAAATTTTATTTTTTGCAAATCGATTTAAACAATCTTGGGAAGAAGAAGTTAAAGATTATCTTTCAGATACTGTTTACACTTATGCTACAGATTCGGTTAGATACATTGTTGCTCTGGGATTGAATTTTTCACCTGTCAAAAATCTGGATCAGGTGTTGTTAATTTACTTCAATGCAGAAAAAGAAGAGAAAGAATTAGGTTTTATTGCAGGTGTTAGCATTCCTATTTCGCAGTATTTTTCTCTTAAAGGTGGAATCAAAGAAGGGTACTCTCTAAGAGAGAGAAAAGAAGATGGTTACAGCTTTAAGCATAGGAGTTTTGAGAGACCTCATTATGCATTAGGTGTGGAATTCACCAAAGATTTTTTCAGTTTGAAGATCGGGGTTTCACCCCTTTATTTTTTCGAGCAGGATGAAGAAGAACCAATCAGTGTCAGATTTGATTTTAATACCCCCCTGTTTTAAGGATGCAGGACTATACCTATTTTGATCTTTTAATTTGTATCCAGGAAATAAGAGAATTTTTGCTTGGTAAAAAATTAGCATTTATAAGAGGAAAGGGGAAGGATTACTACATGGGATTTAAGGATTCAGATTTGTACTTGCATTTTTATTATGGATATCCCGGATACCGATTAACACTTACAGAGCAATTCCCTGAGGAGAATATGATGATTCTCGGTGATAAATATGGTGCAATCCTCACAGATGCTAAGGTCTCTGAAGATGACAGGGTGGCTGTACTTGTTTTCAAAAAAGTAAAAGCGAAGTGGGCTTTAATATTTGAGCTTACAGGGAAAAATTCTAATTTAATTTTGATAAACCAGTCTGGTATCATCTCCTACATCGCTAGACCTGTAGGTCCTACACAATCTAGGGTTAGGCAACTTCAAGTGGGCATGAAATATGTCCCCCCACCGAAACCAGAAAGGCTGAAATTGCCCCCTTTTTTCGAAAAATGTCCAGGGGAAAAGGAGGCATATAAGATTAAAAGTGGATATTTGCTTTTAAATAAGGATTCACACATCCCCTTAGGATGGAGTCCTTGTGTTTACGATGAAGAGATTATTTTCAAAGAATATTCACCTTATACTGTGGCTATAGAGGCGTATTATACTTTAATCTCAAGCCCCTCAGGAAGTAGCCGCGAATCTATACGCAAGGAAAGATTAAAAGAGGAGTTCGAGAAGATAAAAGAGTTTAAAAAATACAAAGATTTTGCCGATTTGTTACTTTCCTCCTTTCCCAGTAGTTATGTGTTTGAGAGTCCAGAGGTTCACTTAAATGGTGTTGTGATCCCAGTAACACCCAGGAAGACGGTGAAAGAAGAGGCTGAAAAATACTACAAACTCTACAAAAAATTTAAACGCGGCTATGAAAAACTAAAGCAACTCTTAAATGAAGAAGAAGTCGAAGCATCTATTCAAAGAACCCGAAAAGAAACTCCTTTCCAACGTAAAAAAAGAGAAAAATATCTTGAATTTATCTCGCCGGGTGGACACAGGGTACTGGTAGGAAGGAACGCTACTGGCAACGATTTTATTACATTCACCTTGGCACATAAAGAGGATATTTTTTTCCATGTGAAGGATTATTCAGGCCCCCACGTTGTTCTTATAAAAGGAGAAGGTCCGGTTTCGAGTGAAGACATCCTTTTTGCGGCCAGCAAAGCAGCAGAATACAGTAAGGCAGGTTTGGGTAAGATTGAAGTAATGTATACTGAAAGAAAAAATGTGTATCGGGTTAAGGGATTATCTCAAGGCAAAGTGTTTTTGAGAACTTATAAAACCATCGTGGTTGAAAAATGAAGAATTTATTTAATATTCTTGAAAAAGAAGGTATAAAGCTTGGTGGGAAAGAGAAAGAATTGTTGGTGCAGTATGCAGATCTCATAAAAAAATTTAGTAAAAGTTTATCCCTTGTTTCAAGAAAAGATTTACTCCTGGAAGTGGAGAAACAGCTCTACGATGCGGTGGTGTTATCCAAATTTATAGGTGATTTTTCTTCGCTGGTAGACCTCGGGGCAGGAGCGGGATTTGTTGGTATAGTTCAAAAGATTCTTTTCCCTCATGCACAAATTTATCTGGTGGAGAGGAGGAAGAAAAGAGTGGCTTTTCTTGAGGTAGCAATCAAATATTTGGGGTTAGAAGGTATACATGTCCTTGATGTGGACTGGAAAGAATTAAGACTGGAAGCGGATATTGCAGTTTCAAAGGCTTCCTGCGGGATAGACGAGCTCGTAAGATTGCTACCCTTTATTGTGAGAAAGGATGGAATTCTGATCCATTTTTCTTCCTCCCGGGATTTGATGGAAAGGGCGAATCGTTTTTATTATTATTATTCACCCTATAGAGAGACTCAGCAGTTACTTTATGTATTTCAAAGAACTATATGAATGTTCCACGTGGAACATTTTAATATTGATTAGTTATTTTGTTAGAGTTATAATTTAGCAATGAAGAAAATTGTAATTGCCAATCAGAAAGGTGGAGTTGGAAAAACAACGACGTGTCTTAACCTTGGTGCTGCCCTCGGTCGAATAGGGAAAAAGACTCTTCTAATTGATCTCGATCCCCAGTGTAATACTACAAGTGGTCTGGGGTTGGAAAATTATACGTACTCCATTTATGAAGTTCTTCTGGGAAGAGCAAATCCCAGAGATGCATTGTATGAAACCGATGAGGAGAATCTCTACATAATTCCTTCCGCCAGTTCTCTGGTGGGTGGTGAGGTGGAACTGCGCGACATTAAGGGCTGGCATTTTGTCTTGAAGGACATCGTGGATGAGCTTGATGAATTTGATTACATTCTTATGGATACACCACCTTCTCTGGGTACTTTGACAATCATAGCGCTTGTAGCTGCTGATTCTGTGATTGTTCCTGTTCAATGTGAATATTATGCTCTTGAAGGTCTTACTCACTTACTTAAGACCATAAAGCTGGTTAAGAGCAGCTTCAATCCAGATTTGAGAATTGAAGGACTTCTTCTCACCATGTATGATAGGCGATTAAATCTCTCTAAACAGGTGGAAGAGGAAGTTAGACGATATTTTGGTAGGAAGGTATTCAATACAGTGATTCCAAGAAGTATCAGACTTGCAGAAGCTCCTAGTTTTGGTGTTACGATCCATAAATATGCCCCGGATTCAGCAGGGGCTTTTAATTATTTGCAACTTGCAAAGGAGTTAGAAAATGGCTCGAAAGGCGCTTGGTAAAGGCATCGGGGCACTTATACCCGATGCAGAGATAATTGAGAATGTAAAGTTAATTGAACTGGAAAAAATAAAGAGAAATCCATACCAGCCAAGGGGAGATGTTGAAAAAGAGTTGGAACCTCTTGTGGAATCCATTAAAAAGCAGGGTGTTCTTGAACCAATTCTTGTGAGAAAGGAGGAGGATGGGTATCTTCTCATTGCAGGTGAAAGGAGATTGCTGGCCGCAAAAAAAGCCGGCCTAAAGAAAATTCCCTCCATGATCCTCAACGTTTCAGACAATACGGTGGCTGAGATTACACTTGTTGAAAATTTATTAAGAGAGGATCTGAATCCAATTGAAGAAGCCACTGGATTTGCACTTTTAATTGAAAAGTTCGGATATACACATGAAAAAATAGGAGAACTTGTAGGACTTGACCGCGCTACTGTGAGTAACAAGCTGAGGCTTTTGAGGTTGGATGAAGAGGTCAAAGATTTACTGAGAGAGAGTAAAATACAGGAAGGGCATGCTAAGCTTCTAATTACTCTGAGTCCTGAGGATCAGAAAAAGGTCGCTAGTATAATAGTTAAGAAACAATTAAGTGTACGGGAGACAGAGAATGTTATTAAAAGATTAAAGCAAATGGGTCAAAAAAGTAAAGTCACGCCCTTAAAAGTTAAATCTGAATATTTACAACAGCCAGTTTACATAAAAGTCGGCAAGAGAGGAGGAGGACAAGTGGTAATTAAATTTAAAAACAAGACAGAATTAAAGGAAATTTCCGAGAGGCTCGGCTTAACAATGGAGGAATTCTAATGCAGTCTTTTCTGCTTTTTCTGGCTATTATTTCTAGCAAGGGCTATTCTTTTCTCGAGGTTTCACCATTCTCTGAATTGACCTTGTTGAATTATTTGAATACGGGGAATCCATCTTCATATGAGAATGGTATCCATGTATTATTTTCCTCATCTCTATGGGATGGATACTCAAAAATTCACGAACTTGCATTTTTCTACGAAAAGGGAGTTGTAGGTTTTAGATATTATGACTTTGGGGAAATGGAATATAAACCAGATATCCCCGATGATCAGTTGAACTTAAGATATAATCCTACTGCATATATTATCTATGCGGGCAAGAGAATAGATATAGATAAAGAGTTGTCCTTCGGTGTTAGAGCATCCTATTTTCGTTTTGAAGTGATTAACGATAAGGTGGAATCTTTTTTAGGTTCTTTTGGATTTCTTTACAGACCGTCTTATCTCGGTCATCTTGTTCTGTCAGCTCATGTGGATAATTTATCTTTTGATACTGGAGTGGAAGAAAAATTCCCTCTTCCTATTAAACTTAATACTACTTTCTACTTCCTCATAAGGGATATTTTGCTCTCATATTCTTATTCTAAAGTTGTGAGACAAGATAATAGAAATATCATGAACGGATTTGGTGTGACTCACAGGATAGGAGCTTCATATACCCCTCATAGATTGTTTTCAATTGGAGGAGGTATTTTTGTTGGAGATGATCCCAGAGTCTTCGAGGGGGTTTTAAAATTAAGAGTAAAGAACAATTTCTTTTTGGTTTACAATGGGAGCTACAGAAGAGATGGTCTATCGCCTGTCCATTCTTTCGTGGTGGAGGTTAGGAGCAAATGAAAATTCTGGATTTTGAAAAACCCATTTACGAGATTGATAAAAAAATCCAGGAATTAAAAAAAATGCTCGGAGAAGATTCGCAGCTGGAAGAGGAAATAGCAAATCTTGAAAGAAGGGCACGAGAATTGAAAGAGAAGATTTATAAGAATCTCAATAGATGGCAGAAAGTACAACTTGCAAGGCATCCAGACCGTCCTCATGCAGTGGACTATATAAAAGGAATGGTTCAAGATTTCATCGAATTGCATGGCGACAGAAATTTCAGAGATGATCCTTCCATCATTACAGGTTTGGGTTTTATCGATGATTATAAAGTAGCTATAATTGCTGAAGAAAAGGGTAGAGATACAAAAGAGAAGATATGGAGGAATTTTGGAATGCCACATCCAGAAGGATACCGAAAGGCTATGCGTATTATGAGACTGGCGGATAAATTTAGGATACCCGTCATAACCCTAGTGGATACCCCTGGTGCTTTTCCCGGAATTGGTGCGGAAGAAAGAGGTCAGGCTCAGGCAATAGCAGAAAGTATTAAACTTATGCTCAAGTTGAGGGTTCCTGTCATCACTGCTATTATAGGAGAAGGAGGATCAGGAGGAGCATTGGCAATCGCTGTGGCAAATGTAGTCCTTGCTTTGAGATATTCAATTTACTCAGTAATTTCACCTGAAGGATGTGCTTCCATTTTATGGAGGGACTCTACGCGGGCCTCTGAAGCTGCAGAGGCTTTGAAATTGACTGCAGAAGACCTTTTCGAATTTGGAATCATTGATGAAATTGTTGAGGAACCCCCGGGAGGTGCACACTGGGATCCTCATGTTGCAGTTGAGAACCTCAAAGTTGCTCTTTTGAAACACTTAAAATCTTTGCTCAGACTTAGCCCCGAGGAGTTGAAAAAGCAGAGAATGGCAAAGTTCCGCAGCTTCGGTGTTTTTGCCGAAAAATAATCTATTTACTTCCTCTCCGTACAAGTGGAATACCCTGTTTACATAAAGGACAGTCTTCAGGTGTATACACCTTGGCTTTTTTTCTGACCAATGAAAGAATTGGAAAATTCAGTTCTCTATCCTGAGGCCTTCGATCTATTAACACAAAATATCCTACTACAGCTGCTCCATGAGAAAGTATCAAGTTCTTCACCTTCTCCAGAGAACCACCGGTAGTGAGTACATCGTCTACCACAAGCACTCTGTCTGAATCTTTCAGCTGGAAGCCTCTACCTAAAACAAACCCTTCATCGGTTTTTTCAGCGTAAAAGGCCAGTTTTTGCAAAACTTCTCCTACTGCAAATGCCACAAGAGCACCACCGGTAAGAGGACCGATTACCACATTGAAGTTAAGTTTATTTAATTTTTGTTTCACCTGCATAATTAGAGAGCGTACTAGATAAGGCTTTTCCAGAAGGCGAAACTTTTCAAAATAGATATCAGAATGAAGGCCACTGGTTAGCAGGAAATGGCCCTTGAGTATAACCCCATTCTCTTCGAGTACTTTTTCAAGATCCATCTTTTACTCCAATTTTATGGTGGAGAAAATAATCTGTGCCCGCAACAGATATTCCAGTTTTTCTTTTCTTTCAGGTGCAAAGATACCACCATCAAGAAGATAGAATTTTCCATTGTGGTTAAAAGCTATAGATATGAAACCGCCGCCAATGACCAGTGTATCATTGGCCCATGGTCCAATAATGCGGAGGGCATTTTCGTTGAGGAATTCCAGGGTATCAATTTTAATCTGAGACCTGATCACTTTATCGCCCTCATAATAAATTTCCGCAAGTGAATCACGAATGTCCAGAATATTTTGGGGCATTAAATTAGGTTTTGCACTGGATGTGTATATAAAGATGAATCTATCTGGATAATGCTTCACAAGAGAAAGAAAGTTATTTTCGGTTTTCCAGTATTGCCAACCTTCAGGTAATTTAAGTGAAATTCCATAACGTTTTCGTATTTCTTTTTCTTTCTTTTTATCTCTACCCGTAAAATAAGCTTTCATTCTCAAAAAATGAAAATATCTTTCCAGAAACAATTCTTTAAGCACGAGACTATAATCCTCCACATATTTTTTAAGTACCTGTTTTTTAGGAGCAAGGACACCAACTACAAAGTCCCCCCTTCTAAAGACATTCTTAGCCTTATATACTCCCTCTTTTACGTTACCAAAGATTCTTTTGAAAAAAGTGTAATTGGGAGATTCGGGGAATGAAAAAATTAGCACGTTTTTAAATCCAGCATATGAGATAAACTGTTCATGTGCAACGTAATCTATGTGGAAAAGAGGATCCCTATGGGGAGTATGGAAGGTATCATTCACAATACTATTAAAGTATTCCGCTTCTTCGAGAGCATCATCACAGACAAGTATAATTTGGTTTTCTCCCCCTCTTGGTATTTCTTCAGGAGTCTTACATGTAATTGTGAGGAACAAAAAAAGCACTACAAAAGCTCTTAACCTACCCAACATATATGATATCCTCCTTCTTGATTTTTTTAATATGTGCTGATACTTCGGGTATATTCAAAAATTCGGGGTGGTTCTCAAGTATATAAAAGGCTTCAGAACGGGCCTTTTCAATAAGCTGTTGATCCCTCAAAATATCAGCAATTCTGAATTGTGGTAGTCCATGTTGCCTTGTCCCCATAAATTCACCGGGTCCACGGAGTCTCAAATCTACCTCTGAAAGATAAAATCCATCATTACTTTTTACCATGGCATTAAGTCTTTGTTTTGCATCTTCTGTCAATTTATCAGAAGTTATTAAAATACAATACGATTTTTTGGAGCCGCGGCCTATTCGTCCTCTCAGCTGGTGAAGTTGAGCAAGCCCAAATCTTTCTGCGTGCTCGATCACCATTATAGTTGCATTTGGAACATCTATACCCACCTCGATCACGGTAGTAGAAACAAGAATGTGTATTTCACCTTTTCTGAAGTTTTGCATAATACTTCTTCTTTCTTCTCTGGGCATACGACCATGAAGCATGGCTATGTTCAAATCCTTAGGTGCCCTTGAAAGAAGGTATTCGTATACTTCTTCGCAGGCTTTAACCTCGATTTTTTCGGATTTTTCTATCAAAGGGGCTATTACATAAGCCTGGTCACCTTTCTTAACTTGATCAAATACCCAGTTGTATATGATATCTCTCTTCGATTCCTTTCTGACTGCTGTAAGCACGGGTTGCCTCCCTGCAGGCTTTTCGTCTAAGATACTAAGATCAAGATCTCCATAGAGTGTGAGAGCAAGAGTACGAGGGATAGGTGTAGCTGTCATTACCAGGAAGTGAGGAGTTAGGTTATTACCTTTAGCCATCAGTTTAGAGCGTTGTATTACGCCAAATCTATGCTGCTCGTCCACAACAGCAAAAGCCAGGTTTTTAAACTTCACAGATTCCTGAATTAGTGCATGTGTTCCAATAATTATTTGCATTTCACCTGAACAGATTGCATTGGCAATACTCTCTTTCTCTGATTTCTTCATTCCACCAACCAAAAG
>QNDO01000048.1 GCA_003644895.1 Candidatus Hydrothermota bacterium
GTACTCAAAAGGTATATTTATGACTTCTGCAGCTCCAGACCCTGTGGATGAATAAGGTTTAAACTGGATAAGATCAACGCTTCCATCATAAAAGAAATATTCCCCTTCATTTCCAAGAGTATCTGGGTATGAACCACTTCCATCATCATCTACATCGATGTAGATTCTATCCAGATTGTCTTGTGTGGAATCAGCATTTAATACAAAACCAAGATATAAAGTATCAGAGACGATCTCCGCAAATCCATATGCACCTCTTATTATGTAATTGGACCCCATGGAACTTTGGTCAAAAACATCGCTCACATCAAAGCTATAAGAAAGTATATATTCGAGAGAATCAACGACCCCATCCACTGTGGGTCGTGAAACTGTATCAGGGAAGTATGGGATCCATATCTCCGGTTTAACATGAAAAGAATAAACTCTGATTTCCTTTCTATTATCGTGCGAAATACTATTTGGAGCATCATTAATCTCAAGATTTACAAGATAATCCTCATCATCCAGTTGAGGAATGAAATTCACTATCTCAAGAGTATCCACCAGCCCCTGGGCCAGGAATGCAGACCCTGTGGTATCTATTATCAAGGAGGAATCTTCATTCATTACTTGTAGCGTATATGTAACATTAAGATCACCGAAACCGTCATTAACCAAAACACCTTTTATCGGGACAGTATCACCCGGCTGTATTACCCTTTCAGCTATTAGTTCATCAATTCTCACATTTTCGTATGGAGAGACCAGAAGGTCTGCCCACATGGTATCTTGAGAATCGGATATGTTCTTGACACCTATATATGTAATCTGAAAATTATAATCCTTTGAATCAGGTGTAGAATAAGAATCAAAATGTCTATTATATGTAGTTCCCGGGAAAGGATCTCCTCCATCTCCTCTGTTTTCATTCTTCTCCATATCCCATCTTCCATCCGCTTGTTCAAGAGCTACCATGTAATGACCAGAAGAAGTATGACCAGGATACCATTCGTTTCTATTATTGGACTGAGCGTCATCCACATGATAAATCAAAAGACCCTGTCCAGGTAAACCTACATCAAATTTTTTCAACCTCCTGTTCTCTACAAGAAAATATTGATCGCCACCCTGACCATCGGTCCATAGTCTGAAGACAAGCCCTGTATCTTCCACTGCTGGAATCGCTATCCGCTCCATATTGGAGGTTATTGTATCCACCTCTACAAAACCAAGTTTTGTTTTACACCAGGCATCAAGATGCGCTGGCTTTGTCTGGTTCATATTCCAGGAACCCGCTGCCATTAATGACCAGTTACCCAATCCCTCAGAGGAGTTATCCGTATCGTAAAGGTCGGGCAGCCCAAGTGGTCTATGGCCAAATTCATGGGCTATTACTCCGCAACCGCCATTCTCTGGGTCAGTGGTATAGGAATAGACTTGAACTCCATCAACTGTGGGAGGATACGGTATTACCCATGCATGAGACCATATATCATTAACATCACCTGTAGCCTCAGCCCCCGGGCCTGCATGTATTATTATTATAGCATCTACATATCCATTTCCATCAAGGTCATACTGGGAAAAATCAATGAGAGAGTCTGCTGCAATGACAGCGTCGTAGGCCATCTTCTGAGCGTTGTTTGGCCATCGCCCCATACCATACTGGCCATTTGTATAATACGAGTAAGGCTCTGGAAGCCTGACCCATACAGGGGTCACTTCTCCTTGAATATCCAGAATACCATAGGAGTTTTCATGGTAGAAATCTCTCACACTGCCAGTTGGAAATATATTTTCCGAAAATATTAGAGAATCGTAGTGCGCTGGAGGAGTGGAACCCGGATTATCACTAAAATCAGCCAGTATTACTACAGCTTTTTTAATAACCTTTGTTTTGTTCTTCCGTGCTTTTAGAATCTCCCCCTTCGTCTTTTCTTGCAGCCTGACGTCAGGGGCGTCCATGCCTCTTTTTCTCGCATCCTCTATAATGTTCACCGTATAATTCCACAGGCCTTCCTGTTTTAATTTCTCAACAATATCGGGATTTGGGGGCATTAACAGTAAACTAATTACTAATAGTACATCCATGCACAACCTCCATTTTCCCTTATTATAACTATTTGATTAAGTAATGTCAACACGATCTTTATACGAGTCTTTATATGGATAGAGTCCTAATATACAACTATTTTTTTTGTATGAAATTCATTCTTTAATATAAAAACTCCCCTCTTCGTCACTTTTTTGACTTTTCTTCCTGTTATATCAAGAAGATAACATGAAGGGGGTAAATCGTTAATTTTCATAAAAGCAGGAAATAGATTTATTTCACTTTCATCCACATATAATTCTAAAGGCGGTGAGTGGATACTCTCCTTTAAAGTACCAGGATTAAAAAGTGTAACAAAAAATTTATATCTACCAGGTAATAGAGAAAATCTCAATCTATTTTCAAGAACGAGAAATTCCATAGTGCTTTCACCCTGGATATATACTTTGTAATACCAGTGTTTACTTTTTATCATTTCAGACCATCTAAGCTCGATAAAATCACTTTTTTTCTTTATCGTCAAATTTGACGGAGCTTGATTAAAAAAGGAATCTTCAGGGAAAGCAGAAAAAAGCACCTCACTCCATTCTGTCATATGATCAAAATTAAGCATTTTGTACTTCTTAAATCCATTTTTGAAGATTCGAGTATAAAAAGGGAACCATATGTGCAACCCAGAAGCATCCGAGAAAAAAGCCGAAGCTTTGTTGTAAAAAACAAGTGTACTTGAATTTAAATCGAATCCTGCTTCTTCTAAAAAATTGTATAAATCTACATACGATTGTGTTGAATCTCTGACCCAGGGGTTATACAGATTATAAGTAAAGGAAGAACTTCTGTAATAAAAAATATCAGAAAACCCAACCTCTCTTAGAGATGAAAACACACATTTTAACCGCTGTAATTCAGCATGCAGATTGTGAAGGTCAAATACAGAGAATGAGAGTGGTGTGTTATATAGAGTCTCCATTCCAATATACGCATCTACAATATTTTTTAAAATAAGCTTTACTGAATCTGGTGGAAAATAGCAGAATAAGGATATTACACTATCATATGGTAAACCTTGGATGGGAACAAGTGAAGGAGAAGCAATTACGAAATCAGCTTTTCCTTCAAGTTCTGAAAGAACCTCAATCCCCCCCATCATACAACCATCAAACAGGATAAAATCAAACAATGAGTCAGGAATAGCCTCCCTGAGCTCACCTTTGTAGACATCCAACAGATCTCCGTTGGTTTCATCGTTGGCAAAAAAACGGTAAGCAGTAAATCCTCCATTGCTTTTTTCCCAGCTTTTCCCGTGTCCCCATAAAATAAGCCCGTAATGCCTCGCAGGAAAGGAAGCTTTACTATATAAGATGAACTCTTTAAGAGTGTGAGGATCTCCTGTATTTATTTCTCCCAGTTTTTTTAACTCTAATAAGCCATTTTCTCCTTTAATATAAATAATCCCTTCGGTTTCAGAACTGGGATAACATCGGTCGATTTCTATTATTACATTGACTTTGTTTGAAAATCTTGCATTTTGAATCTCTTCGAGGTCATACTCACTTATTTCAGTAAGGCTGTTATCAGCCGCCATGTAAATAAGAAGACTCCAATTTTTAGGTTCACCCCAGGAGGCACAAAATAATAAAAGGGGCAGGAGTAAAACTCCTGCCCCTTTTATTGAGGCTTTTATTTTTTCAGAAAGAGTATCCAACAGTCACAAAGTGGTTGTTACCGAGAAGTCCGTTGTTGTAATATGCATAATCTATATTAACAAGGGCTTTCCCTATCCTGAATCTGAAGCCAGTACCTGCAGAGAGTCCGGTTGTGTAGTCCTCATCTTCATCCCACAGCCTATCTGGGTCGAGCTTGTATCCTACGCGAAGTGAAAAAATGCGATTGAAGGTATATTCCATTCCGAAAAGCACTTTCTCCTGACCATCGTTGGGATGAAGTACATCTAATGCTGTTGTTAGGCGATGCCTTACATTGTTCACAGGGTCATATGCTATACCCATTCTGAATACCAATGGAAGATTGTAGGGTGTTGTCTTGAATGTGCTGGGAAGGGCTGTCCCTGCAAAATTGTACCTGTCTTTCCATTCGGACGGAACGTAGGAAATATCAAGATCAGGACCTTTGAAGGACATCTTGGTCCCGAAATTGAGAACAGCCATGGCTATCCTGAGACTCTTGAAACCGGTTCTATAATATGTACCCAGGTCTATTGCATATCCAACCGCAGAATTTCTCTTGATTGCCTCTCTTATAACCTTAGCTGTAATACCTACGCTTAATTTGTCTGTCATGGATCTCCCATAGGTAACTCCCACAAAAGCACTGGAAGCATCAAAAGTAAATCCGGTTCCATCAGGTTCGAGAAGTGTGGTTTCCTCCATTTCACCCATAGTTAGATACCCTACCTGGATACCAATAGCACCGAATCTGACAGGCATTCCGAAGGCAAGATAATTATATTTTACATCAGAGATCCACTTTGTGTAATTAAAGGCAATAGACATTTTCTTTAAATTAGTAAGGCCCGCAGGATTCATGGAAAGAGCAGCAATATCATCAGCTACAGCAGTAAAGGCACCACCCAGTCCCTGGACTCTGGCAGAGGTATTGATTTTCAGGAATGTAGCACCCGACGTTCCCACCTTCGTGAAGTCTGGTTTCTCGAAAATGGATGCATTCAAAATCCCTGTTAAAACCATTATGGCAAGTATTAATTTTCTCATGGCCTACCTCCTTAGAATATTACCGCAAATTTTCCAATTTTTTCTTTTCCATCAGGTGTCTTAATATGGTAAAGGTAAACACCACTGGCAGGTCTTGTGCCGAATTCGGTTAAAAGATCCCATGTAACTTCTCCATCATCTTCAGGAGTAACATGTATTATCTTGATGAGGTCTCCTCCCATGGTGTATATTCTTATTGTGGCTTCCCGAGGAAGATGCGTGAATCTAATACCACCAACCCTGAACTCTTTGGACAGGTCAAGGGGAGTAAGGACGAAATAAGGATTAGGTACAACCTTTACTTCGTCCAGACTATAGTCTGTTTTTACCATAGCCGGTGTTACAACCAATTCGTAACTTTCGCCATCAAGTGGCATTCTAGTATAGTCAATTCCACTTATTGTTGAGATAATCCACTCAGTTCCGTCAGCAGGGGGGTTAGCACTACCAAAATCAGTCAGACCTATTAGATCACCTCCAGGCAATCTCAAGGCGAAGACATCACCCATAACACCACAAGAAGCACTCACAGGGATTTTATCCACAGCTCTGAATCCATTTAAAACACCGGAAATAAATGCCCAGCCGTAGCCATTGTCTTGTCTTGACATAAGAGAATCGAAGGGTATCTGAACATTCCTTATAGTATCCCATACCTCAAGTGTAACTGTATCAGCACCAATGTATCTCCATACAATCCTGTATGTAGTAGGATAGAAGAATCCTCTGTGCTTAATCTGCTGTTTGAATCCCAATGTATCCACAGTCACAGTTACAACAGTATCCGTATCAACTATGGTAGTATCTACACTTATAGTATCGAGGATGGGAGTCCATGGATTGGCGCCAGCTGCTGAAGTTATCTTCCATGTGGAAGAATCGCTTGTTGTGGCATCGAAAAGCTCTTTATCTATAGTATAATATGTCTGATCAAGACTTACATTCATTTCAAGTCTTGGATTAATCATAGCAATTCCATTGAATGCAATATCAATATTGGGAAGCGTAGCAGTCCATTTAGCAGTCATTGCATTGGTATCAGCAACCCATCCAAAGGATGCCTCTGGTACCACAGTATCACCGTTTTCATCAAGTACAGTTATTGTAATGTCAGGATATCCAGGATTAGTTGGAGAATCGGTTCTTCTATCTGGAGCACCGTAATTTCTGAACATAAGTGTATAGGTCCCTGGTACCAGAACATCAGGATCTTTGGAAAGCACATACAGTCCATCGTGTTTCAGAGCATTTTCGTATGTATTCGCCTCCATAGCAATTTCGGGCGAAACTTCATCTATGGGGTTAGTATGAGGCGTAACAGCCACTTTACCTGCTGCCCCCTGTAAAGAGAACCATGTGCCACCACTGTAGTTCACATCATAGGGGATAAGTTCATAGTAATAAGTCACTCCGTTAACAAGCATTGTGTCTTTATCCACATAAGAGTGTACCAGCCCCACATCCGAACCCACTATCAGGGAATCAGTATATACTACATTACCTAAAGCATCGTATAAACTATCAGTATATATAATTGTATAACCATTCTTAAGGTCCCACTGTCCCAGAGTATCCCAGTGTTCTCCGTCCACACTTCTTCTCAGGATATAACCTTCAAAATCGTACTCTCTGTAAAGTGGATTTGCACCATGCTCTATATCGTAAAATCTATCTCTTGTAATTTCTGAAGTATTGTCCCAGTAAAGATAAACTTCTCTATCTCTTGCCCATGCATAAAGATTTGGTTTTGCAGGAGGTTGAGGAGCAAGGAAACTGTTTTTATAAATATCAATAGCTTTCTTTGCTACATACTTAATGTTGGTACTATCCGCAGCAATAACTGCAGCCACGACCATCCTGGCTCTTGCACCTGGAGGCATGGTGAAGGGACCGGATACCTGGATGAACCTTTTATCACCAGGACCATAGGTATCTTCCTGATAAGGATTATATCTACCACCAGCCTCAGGAGGATCCCATCCAGCCATTATGGAATATCTTTCCTGGTCATTTCTGGGGTCAATCTGTATGGTAAAAATCTTGAAGGCAGTCATTCCAAGCTGCTCTCCAGGATAGACTGTATCAGGTCCAACTGGTTGACCTATAGTATCTATGACCACAACAGTATCTGTTGCAATAGGACTCTCAAGAAAGACGCTACCCACAACACCCGGAAGCCCGTGCCCATCTACTCCTATCCATCCAGGTTCTGGTTCAGTTTGATACTGGTAAGCAAGATTCAAAAGTACTTCACCATACTCAGGGAAATTATATGTCCTATTAAAGCCTACAAGGTCATTAGCATTGGCACCAGACTCATTTCCAATATCATTGTCATAGCATGCCCCAAAATATACCTCATAAAGTGTGTCTCCCGAAACATTAGTGAACTCCCATATGAGAAACACTATGTCGTTAAGCCCGGGAACACCGAATTGATATGTGGTCTGCTCAAAAGCAAGACCGAGAGGTTTGGAACCAGATTCCTGGGCATTGGGGTCAAGGTCTCCAAACCAGGTGTAGGAATCCAGAGTAGATACAACACTATCAGCACCATCTGAAGTATGAAGAGGCCATGGATAGCCCCCGTTTTCTTTTCCATACAAATAAACTCTGGCACTTGGGTCAGCAATTGCGGTATTGTAATCCAGAATACCACTCAAATCCGGAGTCATTGTTGTACCCACCACTGTAGGAACGAGAAGTGGAATACCCTCAGATTGACCACTATTGGGGTTATAGAAGAAAGTTACAACAGTATCCCCGTCCTTGGTTCTGGCAGCCACCCAAGGACCGGCACCGTAAATATAGGTCTCCAGTCTTCTATTTGCAGGCCACCAGGCACCTGGATCTGAACCAGAGGGCGCCTGTCCGAATTTCCCATAGTTGGTTACATACATGTTGAAGTTATTTCCATCAAGCAACTGGATGTCATATATCTTACTGGGTGCGTAATCCACTTTTGTTCTCGCAAAAGCACTTGCCACAAGAGCCAATGTTGTTAAACCAATAACCATCCATTTAAATAACTTCATGGAATACCTCCTATTTCATATATTAAAATCTAATAGCAATCCCAAACCTTATGGTTCTCGGGTCACCGTAATGGAGAGGTGTAGCAAGGTAATCCTTCATAGCCATCAGATAGGTTTCATATCTTTCCTCAGGAGTGAGCTTTCCGTCTCCATTTATATCCCTCAGAGGGTTATATCCTGTCTCTCCTATAGCGAAGGTATCAGTGCCAAACTGCTCCACTCTTATAAACTGAGCCATACCGTTGTCATCGGGTAAACCTGTGGTTTCATAAACTCCTGTTACATTTTTTATGTTAAAGAGATTGAATATCTCTGCAAGAATTTCAAATTCCACACCCTTCACCTTTATGCTCTTGGAAACTCTCAGGTCAGTATTGTGACTCCAGGGCATTCTTTCGGAGTTGATATCTGCAATAATGTTACCCTTATAATCTCTGGGTGTATACGGTTCGCCACTCTGGGAACGCTGTATTATAGATATAAGCATATCGCCAAGAATACCCTTGGGACCAAGATCTGCGGGCGTTCTCAAAGTAAGCTGTGCATTCACAGTGTGTCTTCTGTCATAACCAAGAGGAATTATACTATGTGGAATGGGAAGTGGCTGTCCAGTTCTGGGATCACGTCCCAGGGTTCCATAATAAGAGTTTTCATATGATTCGAAGGGGTCAGCAGCAGTTCCTTCAGCAAACTGCAACGTGTAGGATGTCCTGAAGTTTAAGTACTTGGTGTTATACTGGTAAGTAAGCTCCAAGCCCTTCACATTTCCGTAGTCACCATTTACATAAATATAGAAGGACTGTGGAAGTGCTATAACGCTTCTTGTCCCAATCCATCTATAAATGTCTCTGTAAAAGGCAGTTACATCAAGTGCTGAATTGTCTGTGAGCTGGGTAGCCACACCCACTTCATAGGCAATTTGTTTTTCTGCCTTGAGATCCGGGTTACCCACAATTTCATTACCTCTCTGCATAACCTGCTGGATGGTCTTATGAGTCGTAGAATAGAAATAAAGAAGTGGTGGTGTCTGGAAAAAGTGTCCGTATGCAAAGTGCAATACCTGTCTTTCTGTTATTGGATGTGAAATACCCAGTCTCGGGGAAATCTGCCATTTCGGCTTTACTGTTTTCGGAATAGTATCCTCAGGAGTAGCAACAAAGAATGTATCCGGTCTAATTCTTTCTGTTTCAAGATAATAATCATAATTTGGATCAACATAGTCAAGGCGGAGACCTGCGTTCACTATGAGACCTTCAAATTCCATCTTATCCTGAACATAGGCAGAAGCCTGGCGAGGAGTTGTATGGAAGACATCAAGAAATGGGTTGGGGTCCCACGGAAGAGAATTGTGGTAGAAATCAATCTTGTGTTCTCTAATCTCAATACCTGTCTTTACTTCATGATATTTGTTTACCTGCCAGGTGAGATCCCATTTGAGATTCTTAGTCTCCTCGGTGTGCACATGGAGTACCCTGTAATCCCCTGTGGAGACAAATCTAACATTAGATTGGTCTCCTATACCCCATGGGTTCCCTGGACCGAAGTTATATCTTTCATAGCCAGGAATTATAACCCTTGCGGTATCAGGATCAGGAACATATCCTTCGAACCTTACGTCCTTAATGAGTTTATCTAAGAAGGAGACTCTTGCAGTATCTTCATATTCTTTGTCTGCAACTCCCCACTTCATGAAATTATAGAAATAACCTATATTTAGGGTGTAGAAAAGATTGTTTCGAATAACATGGTTTATGGTAGCAGTAACCTGAGATCTCTTCCTCAAATCAACCCTGTTTCTGAATTCTCTGTACTTAAACCATTGCTCCACACCGTATCCATATCTCCCGAACTGTTCCCTTGCAGTATTTCCTGAAATTAATACCTTCACGTTCTCAAAAGGAAGGAAAGTTAACTTACCCTGTAAATAGTAATCCTGTCTCCAAGTGTGAGGGAGCATGTAGGGGTGATCTTTATACCAGTTCTGCCAGTAAACAGCATCCTCGTAATAATCTCTATAAAGAGAATCCACATAGCTGTTTCTGGGATCATACCAGTATGCTTTTGCAGTA
>QNDO01000049.1 GCA_003644895.1 Candidatus Hydrothermota bacterium
CAAATGAAGTTAAAGAACAGCATATATTTCAAAATCTCCATTAAGCCTAACTTCCATAGTATAACCTTGAGAATATCAAAACTATAGTTTAAAATATCAACAAGGAGGCGAGATGAAGTTTTTGAGATATTTAATGTTATTTTGGGTAGTTAAATTGTGGGCATTCCCTGCAGATGTAAAACCCATCCCAAATCGAGAATATGTTCCGGCTCTTCATGAGGTTCTCAGCCAGGCGAAGAAAACAATTTATGTTTTCATGTTCAGTGCCAGGTATTATCCTCAATATCGTAACGATGCAAATTCTCTAATCCTTAGAGATCTTATAAATGCGGCAAAAAGAGGTGTTAAGGTAGAAGTAATCTTAGACGCATCAAACTGGAATAGAAGTAACACTTTGGACAATAAAATGTTCGGAGATACTCTTGCCAAATGCGGGGTTGATGTTTACTATGATCCCCCTGATGTTACATCACACGATAAGCTTGTGATAGTTGACGGAGAAATCACCATAGTGGGATCTACAAACTGGAGTTATTATGCTCTTGAACGCAACAACGAAGCATCTGTTCTTATAAAATCCAGAGATGTGGCCGAATACTTCACTAAATATTTCAATAAGGTTAAAAGACTCTCGACCAAGAAAATGCCAGAATGGTTTCTGGAGTGAACTATGAAAATTGTACTTTTCTTCTCTTTATTAGTTGGTTTTATCCCTGAAAATGTAAAGAAGGTAGAACTTATTTTCACTAATAATATTGAAGGTGTGTTTTCACGAACAAAAGCTACATGGATAAATCCGGATTTTCCTCCTCCTGTGGGTGGTAAGGGTAGTTTTTTGACGTTTTTGAAAGAAGAGAGAAAAAAAGCGATAGAAGAAAATATTTCACTCTTTCTCTTCGATGCCGGCAATTTTACTGGTGGCTTTATTACGGGAGAAAATTTACCTTTAGAGGAAACTATTAAATATTTTAAAGAAGCAAAATATGATGTTATAAATTTAGGGGTTCGGGAATTTATTCTTCCTTACACGCAAGAGAATGGGTCACTATCTCTTGAAGCATATATAAAATCATTGGAAACACCCTGTGTAAGCTCAAATATAAGACTGGAAAAGGAACCAGATAAAGCACCACCTTTTGTTAAACCCTATCTAATACTGAAAAAAAATGGCATAAAAATAGGGGTCTTTGGACTGGTCAATGAAAATCTTCCATTTTTTGCACTGGAAAAAAACATCAAAGGCCTTCTGGTGACCCGAGAAAAGGAAACTGCTCGCAAAATGGTAAAACGGCTGAAAGATGAAGGCGTAGATATTATAGTTTTACTTTCAAGCTTGGGATATTATAGAGATATATTTCTCGCTGAGGATGTGCCTGGTATTGATGTTATTTGTGGTGGATTTGATGGACCTGGACTGAGATATGCATATGTGGACTCTTTAAATCATACTATTATCATGAGAAATTATTCTGGCTTTTCACAGGCAGGTAAATTAATACTCTATCTGGATCCTGCCACTAAAGAAATTCTTAATTTTGAGTTTCAGGCCATTTCTCTTCTTGAGGAAGAAATTCCTATTGAAGAATAGGGTATGGTAAAAAGTACCCGGGCATATCCGTAAGAGGATGCTTACATAAAGAAAAAATCGGGGCGAGTGGATTCGAACCACCGACCTCTTGGTCCCGAACCAAGCGCGCTAACCAAACTGCGCTACGCCCCGATTTGGAAGGTCATAAAAATTATAAAGGGAGAATCAATAATCTTCCAGACCACTTAAAAGACTGCTTGCAACTTCAACGCAATTCTTTCCTTTTCTCTTAGCCTCAAATAGTGCCAGGTCTGCTTCTTTTAAAACATCATCATAATCTTTACCCCTGGCAAGTTCTGTTACTCCTATACTTGCAGTAAGTGTTATCCGGGTATTTCCGATTACGAAGGGCTCTTCCCTTATTTTGTTTAAAATCCTCTCAGCATGGACCCGAGCTTCATACTCACTCATATCATATAAAAGAATCATAAATTCGTCACCACCATACTTAGCAGGTACATCAACCCTGCGGACATTTTCTATTATAATGTGAGCAACATGTTTCAAAACCTGGTCTCCCATTTTAGCACCAAAATTTTTGTTGATATCATTGAAATCATCCAGATCCATATATATAAATGCGGATTTTTTACCTCCTAGCTTAATACGTTCCAATTCCCGATCTATTATGGTCTTGAGATATAGATGATTATAAAGGCCAGTAAGTTCATCTTTTATAGTCTTTTCTTTGAGTTTCTCATAAAGTTTAGCATTGTTGATTGCTACTGCAGCTTGTTCGGACAAAAATCTTAAAATCTCCTTCTCTTGAGGAGGAAAAGTCTTCTTTTCTCTAGAAAAAACATAAAGAACACCCACCACTACATTATTGTGTATTATAGGGAACCCCGCAAAGGATTTTATTCCGGATTCTTGAAGAAAAGGGTGATCACCAAATCTGCTGGTCTTTACATCTGGTACAATGAGCGGCATCCTCTCTTTTACTATATGATATGTAGCCCCTTTTTCTCTAGCATATTTATGAATATTATCCTTATGTAGAGGATCAGAAGTAGCGCCGTGCGTCCATGTCATAGTTCTTTCGTCAACTAAAATTATACTGGAATAACTGACATTTAGGACACTGTCCGAAATTTTCACGATTTCTTCCAAAAGTTCTGAAAGGGGTCTTAATTCATTAATTTTAGTTGTTATTTTTACAAGGGCTCTGAGAAGCCTAACAATCTTTGTGTCCATGAGGTTATTATAATCGCTTGAAGAAAATTAATCAATAAAAAATAAAACTGGTGGAGGTGGCGGGAATCGAACCCGCGTCCGGGGTCTCCAACCCACAGGGTCCTACATGCTTAGCCTGCCTCTTCCGCCTAAGCGGACTCCACTTCCCTCCGGCAGGCGGGAGACCGGAAGTGGAGGTCTCCAGTATTATCTCGGTCAGAGAGCCTGGAGAAAACTCCCTGACCATAGCCCTCCTCTATGACACCCTTATCCTGGAGTGAGGGCTAACTCCAGGAAGGGCGCGCTGCCTACTAATTAGGCAGCGAGTGCGTAATTTGTGTTGGCAGTTATTTGTTGCGGCCTTTTTACGAGGTGACCGCACCTCGGCATGCACCCTGTGAATCTCTGAGCCCCGTCGAATCCATACACCCCCTTTTCAAAGAGCAGTAATATATAATGCGTTAAACGTGTTTTGTCAAGGTACAACATCATTTTTAAGTTCGAAAGTCTAGGATTACAATATTTTTGTGATTAAGTTCCAGAGTCTTGATCATGTAGAAAAAAGAACTTTTCGGAATCACATTATAGGTTCTTTTTTTAATGGTATATTTATCGGCATTCTATCCCTACAGGACATCATTGCCAAAAAAACTCTTCTTGCAACTGATCTTGAAATAGCTATTTTGACTATGATCTGGCCTGTATCCAATTTCTTTTCAATATACTGGGGAGAGATACTGGCCGGCAGAGATAAATCAAAATTTCTTTACATGGCTGGAATTATAGGGAGACTTAGCCTTATTTTTTCTTTTTTAATAAACTCTCCGGAAGCACTTATGTTATTTCTCTTTCTTGCTTATTCATCTAATTCTATAATAATGCCGGCTCAGAACTCTATATTCCAGGTAAACTACCGACCTGGAATAATGGGACGGCTGTACGGTTATTCCTTATCTCTTTACAGTATCGGCCTCATTCTCAGTTCCATCTTCGCTGGGAGAATACTTGATATCAACGGATTTTATTTCAGATATCTTTTTATTTTTGCTGGTATTTGTGGATTTTTATTTCCCGTCTTCCTCGCAGGAGTAAAACAGAAATATTATCTAGAAAAAAGGATTAAAAAACTTTTCACACCTAGAATTATAATTGAACCTCTTACAAACTCATTAAGACTATTGAAAGAAGAAAAAGACTTCCGAACCTTCGAATTATTCTTCTTCATTTATGGAACAGCCTTTATGGTAGTCTTACCTGCTATTCCTAGATTACTGGTAACAAGATTGAAGCTATCCTACACCTTTATAGCTTTTCTCAAAGTTATTCTTGCTCAGATCGGCATGCTCACTCTATCGCCCTTTTTGGGGAAAATCCATGACAGAATGAACCCACCAAAGTTTACATCAATATCGTTTTTCCTGTTGGTATTTTACTCAGGCTTTCTTGCCCTGTCATCGGTCCTCCCACTAAATATTTCAGTATGGATGGTAACACTGGCTTATTTATTCTTTGCCATAGCCATGACAGGAGTGAATCTCTCGTGGAATTTGAGTTCCATATTTTTCGCAAAAGAAAAAGATGCTTCAGCCTTTCAGGCTGTCCATGTCTCTCTTACAGGCTTGAGAGGACTTATGGCACCCCTTTTAGGATATTTAGTTTTGAAATATTTTGGTCCTGTTACGGTCTTCTCTATTGCTTCTCTTTTGTTTTTTACTGCATCAGTGGGTATGTGGTATCTGGAAAAACGTTGTTTCAAATGCCTGGATAACTAATTTTTTAACATCTTCCATGGGTATCTCAAATCCAAGAATTTCCTTGATAGAGGTTACTCCCTTGTCTTCCAATCCACAGGGTACTATGTAATCAAAAAAGGTTAAATCTGTATTAACATTCAGTGCGAATCCATGATAAGATACCCATTTTCTGAAAGCAACTCCAATTGCTGCTACTTTTTTATCCTCCACCCACACCCCAACAAGTTTATCATTTTTGTGAGCTTCTATACCAAATCCACGGAGAGCAAGGATTAAAGCATCCTCCATATTTTCTATAAACTTTCTTACCCCGGCAAGTGCACCTTTTAATTTAAATATAGGATAACCCACCAGTTGCCCAGGGCCATGATAGGTGATATCCCCTCCCCTTTCAACCTTATATACTTCTATACCTTTCTGCCGAAGTATTTCTTTTGGTAATAGCAAGTTTTTCCAGTCTCTATTTCTTCCAAGGGTTATGACATGGTTATGTTCAACAAGAATGAGAGTGTCTGCGATTTCATCTAAAATCCTTTTTGTAACCAGCTTCCTTTGAAAATCCCAGACTTCAGCATATCCTTTTCTGCCGAGATCAATAACATTCATATATTGGGAATATGAATTGCCCTTTTATAAAAGTTTTCACAGGCCTCCATAAGGGCTTCAGAAAGACTCGGATGTGGATGAATAGCCTGTGTTATATTTTTAACCTTTAATTTGTTTTCTATAGCTATACATGCTGAAGCTGCGAGTTCGGATACACCTGGTCCCAACATGTGTATTCCCAGTATTCTTTCTGTTCTTTCGTCACCCACAACCTTGATAAAACCTTCGTTAAACCCAGCCGTGAGAGCTCTTCCATTGGCACTAAATGGAAATTTTCCGATCTTCGGCTTGAATCCTTTTTCGAGTGCTTCTTCTTCTGTCAGACCACATTTAACAATTTCAAGGCTTCCATAAACAACGGATGGTATAACCCTGGGTACCGTTATCTTTTTACCACAAATTACTTCTGCAACATCCATGCCCTCCCGGTGCGCTTTATGAGCAAGCAACAAACCACCTATCACATCACCTACGGCAAAAACTCGCGGGATGGAGGTACGGAATTCTCTATCCACAATAACAAATCCTTTACCATCCACCTGTATACCAATGGCTCGAAAACCATCACTGCGGGGAATTCTTCCTACAGAAACAAGAACTTTATCCACTCTAATTTGGATTTTCTTTTCCTTATGTTTTAAAAAGGCAATTTTATTTTTGAAATTCTCCACAAGAGAATCTGTATAAATTTTGATGCCTCTTTTTTCTAGGTTTCTTCTAACTAAACTTCTGATTTCGTGGTCGAAACCAGGAAGTATTTCCGGTAACATTTCCACAATAAAAACTTCTGATCCTAGACGCGAATATATAGTTCCTATCTCTACACCTATTACGCCTCCTCCAACTATAAGCAACTTTTCTGGTATAGATGCTGGAGACAATGCTTCCTCAGAACTCCATATATCTGAATTGCTGAAAGGGAGGGAAGGCAACTCTCTGGGTTTTGAGCCAGTGGCAATAACAATATTTTCGGAATAAAACATATCAGATCCAACCCTTACCACTCCGCTCTCCTCTATAACACCTCTTCCCTGGTAAAGTTCTACACCATTTTTTCTGAACAGAAACTCGATTCCTTTGGCCAATTTGTTTACCACACCGTTTTTCCATGACAATAATCTTTCCAGATCAAAAGAAAGCTCTTTGATTTCAATCCCTTTTCTGCTGAACTTATTAAGCCTATCTTTGATGCTTGTGACCTCCAATAGCGCCTTAGTGGGAATACAACCGGAGTTCAGGCAAACTCCTCCTACCCGTGCTTCCTCCACAACAGCCACCTTCTTGCCAAGCTGTGCAAGCCTTATGGCTGCTACATACCCTGCAGGACCTGCTCCAAGGATTATAACATCGAACTTTTTTTCCATATTAATATTTTCCGGCTTTAAACTTGAAAAGGCAAATCTAAAACGTTAATATAATTTATTATGAACGAAACCATAGGAAAAAGTGAAGAACTTTCTGTAAGCAAAAAATATCTCTCCTTTTATGAGTTACTAAGAGGAAAAATAGAAAATAAAGCTTCTGAGATTGCAGGTAAATATGGACAGGTGGTGGCTAATCTCTTTCTTGCTGCTCCTGATATTGTGGTTTTCCTTGCTAGGCTGCTTGCCGATAAGAGAATACCTAAAGATAAAAAGATTGTCTTTGGAGCACTTATGGCCTACTGGATTTTGCCTCTTGATCTTGTACCTGAGGCAATAACAGGAGTAATTGGATATGCAGACGATATATATATTTCTTTGTATATTCTTCATTCTATGATCAATGAGATAGACTATGAAATAGTCAGAGAACATTGGCCTGGAAGGGAAGAAATAATCAAATTTCTTAAAAAATCCTTGGAAGTGGCTAACTATGTGATCAGTATATCAGGTAAAAAGGTGGAGGAAAAGGTTAAACTACTGGCTGAAAAATTAACCCCTGGAAAGAAACACCTTGAGGAGTAAGAGTTCACTCGTTGTTATATTAACTGATTTCGGCTCCAGATCTCCATTCCCTGGTATTATGAAAGGGGTCATGCTTACAATAAACCCTGAATTGAAATTTGTTGATCTTTCTAACGATATAACCCCTTATAATGTTATGGAAGCTCTTTTTATCCTTAAACATTCACTATATTATTTTCCAGATGGATCAATTTTCCTTGTAGTTGTGGATCCGGGAGTTGGAAGTGACAGGAAGGGATTAATTGTAAAAACAAAAAAACATGTTTTTGTGGCTCCTGATAATGGTGTACTTTCATTTCTGTTTGATACAAATCCTGAAGTATGGGAAATTACGTATAAACCGGAAAGACTTTCAAAGACTTTTCACGGAAGAGATATATTTGCACCTGTAGTAGCCAAATTAAGTCTTGGGGTTGACCCGGGAACATTGGGGAAACGTTATTATAATCCCGTAAAGATAAAAATTCCTGAGCCTGAGATAAAAAAAGATAAAATTTTAGGCCGTGTAATTTTCATAGATAATTTCGGCAACTGTACAACAAATATAGAGCAGAAATATCTACATGAGATTCCCAGGGCTCTGATTATCAAAAATCAACATATTGAAAAATTTGTAAGTTCTTATAGTGAAGCAAAAGAAGGTGAACCTATAATGATCATAAATTCTTTCGGATTTTTAGAAATTGCGATAAATCAGGGAAATGCAAGCAAAACACTGGGAATTGAAGCTGGAGACGAGGTTATTCTCCTAATATCTCCTTCTTCCTCTTCTCAAACTCCTCCTGGGCAAGGATAGCATCTTCTTTTCTGCCAATATCCAGCCAAAAACCCTCATAATAATAAGTAAAAACTTTGAGATTCTGCGACATCAGCAAATCAACGAGATCGGGAATATCAAACTTTTTATCCTCTGGAATTATCCTTATCACGTAAGGGGTGAAAACATACACACCCATGGAAACATAATATTCAAGAACAGGCTTTTCTTTATAATTCTTGACAGTGTTTTCATCAAGCTCTATTACACCAAAATCCACATAAACTTGTCTTTTGGTCACTCCTAAAGTCATGGGACCCCCGTGTATGATATGATATCTGAAAATATCCCGAAAATTCATATCTGTGAGTATATCACCGTTAATTGTAATGAAAGGTTCATCCAGCTCTTTTTTTAATAATTTCAAGGGCCCTACAGTTCCCAGTTCTTTATCTTCCACAGAATAGGTTATATTAACACCCCATTTTTTACCGTCGTTAAAATAGGATTTAATTAGCTCTGCAAGATGACCACATGCAATATAGATATCATCGAAACCTGCCCTTTTGAGCTGTCTTATCAGAATCTCCATTATTGGCATATCTCCAACGGGCATCAAAGGTTTGGGAAGGACGGTAGAATACGGTTCAAGCCTTTTACCTTTACCTCCGGCAAGTATCACTGCTTTCATATTATTTCCCTCTCATAAAGGTCTTTATGTAAATCCATCCACTCAATGGTTAATTTAAGACCCTCTCTGAAATCAATTTCAGGTTCCCAACCAAGTAGTTCACGAGCCTTTTTATTACTTGAGACAAGCTCCACTATATCACTATCTTTGGGCCTTTTTCTTTCCCCTTTCTCTATGATTTTAAGATTTTTCCCCACAATCTCTGATACCATCTCAACTATCTCTCTTATGGAAAAGCTGGTTCCCGTTCCTAGATTTAATTCTCCTCCATCTGGACCTCTCTCCGCCATCATTAATATCCCCTTGACGGTGTCGGTCACATAGGTGAAATCTCTTTTGGTGTGAATATTTCCCAGATAAACCACATCTTGATTAAGGGCCTGGTAAATAATCCAGGGAATTACTGCTCTGAGGGATTGTCCTGGGCCATACGTATTAAATGGCCTTACTGTTTTTATATTCATACCGTAGCTTAAGTTGAAACTCCTTACTATTTCATCTGCGGCAATTTTGGATGCTGCATAAGGTGATTGCGCCCTTTTGGGGTGATCTTCATCAATGGGTACATAGCGTGGATTTCCGAAAACCTCTGACGTAGAAACGTATACAACATTCTCGGTCTTATATTCCTTAACGGCATGAAGTATATTCAATGTCCCCCTTGTATTCACATCTATCACTTCTTCAGGATGTACATAGGAGTAAGCCACAGAAATCACAGCTCCTAAATGGAATATGATGTCCACATTCTTTACCGCCTCAAATACCGCCCATTTGTCTCTTAAATCACCATATATGATTTCAGGTTCCCTTATAAGGTTTAAATACCTGAGGAGCCCGATGTCACCACGGGAGGTATAGCGTATAAATGCCTTTACTATCGCTCCTCTCTTTACCAGTTCCTCAACAAGGTGGGAACCAATGAACCCTCCAGCACCTGTTACAAGTACTCTTTTGTTTGTGAAAAAATCCATGTTTTAATTATAAGGCCAAAACTAAAAATTTTTACAACAATCTTACCGATAATTCGTGAAAAATGAACAGTAGTGTAAGCTAAAATGTGTTAGAGGTGTAGGTACACAAGCTGTAGACTAACATCATGGATATATTAATTAACTCCTTTTCTTTCCTTAAAAATGAGGCTGATTATGTTTGATACAATTAACTTGACACTGC
>QNDO01000050.1 GCA_003644895.1 Candidatus Hydrothermota bacterium
GTGGATACACTGCACAGTCTTTACCTGAGAGACATCAAACTAGGAAGGTTATACCATTACCAGGTCAGTTATATAGATACAGTTCGTAAAGTCGAGTGCGCTTCCAGGGAATATTTCTTCAGGATCATTCAGGATGGGGATGGGCATCTTAAAGAAGGTGTTGTGATCACAGACGGACCCTACCTCAGCATTTTTTCGACTAAAGATTACGGAATCTTTTTCTGGACAAACTGTGAAAGCAAAGCCTGGGTAGAAATAGATAACAAGAAAATAAGTGATAATACCATATCCCGAAAGCATGAAATCTATCTAAAAGTCCTCCATGGAGGTGAGAAAAAATACAGGGTTATAGTAGTAAGTGGAGTAGACACTTTTTACACCCCCACTTTCAAATTTCATGTGAAAGAAAATGGGTCAGATTTAAAATTTCTCGTGGCAGGAGACTCAAGGGCAAGCTGGCGATACCCTGCTGCTTCATACAGAATCAATGGTGTCAATTTCGATATTCTGAGACTCCTGATGCTGAATGCGTACAGGGAAAGGGTAGACTTTGTGATTCTTCTCGGAGACCTGATCTCCGGCGTGACCCAGTCCCGGGAATATGGAGAACTGCAGTATCGAACTTACCTAAATGCAATGTGGCCTTTTGATGCCTTTATTCCGGTTCTGCATGTTCCGGGCAATCATGATATGACTGCTCCTTACATTAAAAAGGGCGATATAAGGATGGACCCAGAGCCTCCGAATAGTGCTGAGGACCTATGGAAAGAAGTGTTTATGCTTCCAGAAAACGGACCCCAAGCAGAAGAGGGTAAGCCCCCCTATAAAGAAAATGTTTACTATGTAGATATAGGTAATGCAAGAATTGTGGTATTAAATGTTGATTACAACTATACTCGGGGAAAAGGTGGCAAATTAAGTCCAGCATTAGACAAAACACAATTAGAATGGCTTAAAAAAGTCCTTAAAGATAATAAAAAAGAACATCTTTTTGTATGTTTCCATGAGCCTGCTTACCCCCTTGGTCCTCACATCGGTTCTTCTCTGGATGCCAAGTTGAGGGAGAGAAACCTCCTTTGGGATCTCCTCTCAGAATATTTACCGGATGCAGTACTTGTGGCACATGAACACTTTTATGCACGGATGCTAACCCCGGGAAATATATGGCAGGTCATAACAGGCCGTGCAGGCGCACCTCTTTATACCACAGATGTCACAAAAATACCCGAAGATATAAAATTATTTAAATTTTCAAAAGAGTTTCACTATTGTTTGATCGAAACGGAGAATAACAAAAGTTATCTCACAGTGAAAACTTTCACTGGAGATACTCTCGACAGTTGTGAATTGAGATGAAAAACATCCGAAATTTTTCCATAATTGCTCATATTGACCACGGCAAATCTACTCTTGCAGACAGATTTCTTGAAATTACAGATACCCTGAGAGCGCGGGATATGAAGGAGCAGGTTCTGGACTCCATGGACCTCGAGAGGGAAAAGGGTATTACCATAAAGATGCACCCTGTTAGAATGAGATACAAATATAATGGTGAGGAATACATTCTGAATCTCATTGATACTCCCGGGCATGTGGATTTCAGTTATGAGGTGTCACGTTCACTGGCTGCATGTGAAGGTGCAATTTTGCTTGTGGATGCCACCCAAGGGGTTGAGGCACAGACTATAGCAAACCTCTATCTTGCCCTGGAGCAGAATCTGGAAATAATCCCGGTGATAAACAAGATTGACCTTCCCAATGCACAGATTGGAAAGGTGGAACACCAAATAGAAGAGCTGATAGGAGAAAAACCGTTAAAGGTCTCCGCAAAACTGGGTTGGGGGGTCAAAGAATTAATTGAAGAGATGATTAAAAGGGTTCCCCCTCCAGAGGGAGACCCTCAAGAACCATTGAAAGCTCTTATTTTTGATGCAAATTATGAAGACTACAGGGGCGTTGTGATTTATGTAAGGTTATTTGATGGTACAGTCAAACCGGGCATGAAGATAATGCTTAAGTCAAGTGGCCTGAGCTACGAAGTGATGGAGGTTGGCTACTTTACTCCTGAAACAGAAAAGACAAAGGAGTTGAAGGCCGGAGAGGTAGGGTATATTATCGCAGGCATAAAGGATATCACCCTTGCACGGGTGGGAGATACCGTTGTAGATGCATCGAAACCTGAGACTCCTTCTCTCCCTGGATATAGAGAGGCAAAACCTATGGTATTCGCCGGCTTTTACCCCACGCTATCCTCTGATTATCCACTTCTCGAAAAGGCTCTGTATAAATTAAAACTCAATGACGCCGCCCTTCACTTCCAAGGTGAATATTCGCCAGCCCTGGGACCGGGATTTAGATGCGGCTTTCTCGGAATGCTTCACATGGAGATTGTAAAAGAAAGGATTAAACGCGAATTTGGCGTTGAGGTTGTAATTACCACACCAAATGTTGAATATAAAGTGAAGACAAAGGATGGAAAGGAAATTGTCGTGGATTCTCCAAAGGAGTTTCCTGATCACTATCTTGAAGCCTATGAACCCTATGTCCTCGCAGAGATAATCACTCCTAAGGAGTTTCTTGGCAATATCCAGCAATTGGTGATGAAGAGAAGAGGCATTCAGAGAAAATTTCAGTTCCTTGATGAAAATACAGTTTATTTTGAATTTGAACTTCCTCTTCAGGAAATTATATTTGATTTTTATGACAGACTGAAAAGTGTATCCAGGGGATATGCATCTTTTGATTATGAATTTCTGGAATTCAGGAAAACAGATGCAGTAAGACTGGATTTCATTGTGGCTGGAGAAAGAGTGGAAGCCCTTTCCATGATCGTGCACAGGAGTAATGCATACAGAATAGGAAGAAAAATAGTAGAAAAGTTAAAACGCGAAATTCCAAGACATCTCTTTGAAGTCACAATTCAGGCAGCCATAGGAAACAAAATAATTGCAAAGGAGAGAATTGCACCCCTCAGAAAGGATGTAACTGCCAAATGTTACGGAGGGGATATAACCAGGAAGAGGAAGCTCCTGGAAAAGCAAAAAGAGGGTAAAAGGCGGATGAAGAAAATCGGGAGGGTAGAACTACCCCAGGAAGCATTTTTGAATGTTGTAAGAGCCGAGGATTGAAATGTTCAGAATTTTGATGGCTACGGAACATTACTATCCTTATCCTGGGGGAATCACAGAGCATGTGTATCATCTTTCAAAGGAGTTGAATAAGCTGGGTAATGAAGTGCACATCCTCACCACCAATTACAGTAAAAACTACATAGGTGAACCTCCTTTCCCAAAGGTGATAAGGGTCGGAAGAGCATTCAGATTCCCTATCAACAAATCATTTACCACCTTTACCTTTTCTCCCCTTGTGGCAAAACAGATCAGGGACATAGTGAGAAAGGGCAAATATGACATAGTCCATGCCCAGGGTTCAATAGTTCCTACCATTCCGTATCTCGCCATAATGTACTCAAAGTCCATAAATTTCAGTACATTCCACGCTTCCCATGGCGCTTCAAAAGGATATGAGATCTTTAAACCTGTTTTAAGGCCCGCCTTTAACAAATTGCACGGAAGGATTGCAGTTTCAAAATCTGCCCTTGAAACCATCCGGAGGCATTTTGAAGCTGATTACAAAATCATCCCAAATGGTGTAGATATTGAGCGTTTTTCCCCGGAAGGTAAACTATCTGGAAAAATTAAAAGAGATGATTCCATTAAACTGCTTTTTGTAGGAAGACTGGAGCCCAGAAAAGGACTAAAATATCTCATTTCTGCCATGAATATTCTGGTGGAGAAGTATAATGTTACTCTCTATGTGGCGGGAGATGGACCCTTAAAACCGGTTTACAGACAGTATATCGGTGATAAAACACGCAACAGAATTATTTTTCTCGGGTACGTACATAAGGATGAACTGCCTTCACTTTACAGAGGTTGTGATATTTTTATTTCCCCTGCCATTGGCGGAGAAAGTTTCGGCATAGTGCTTCTTGAAGCTATGGCTACTCAAAAACCTGTGGTTGCAACAAGAATCAGTGGATATATGGAAGTCATCGAGGAGGAAAAAGATGGACTTCTTGCAGAACCAAAGGACCCTGCCTCCCTTGCAAGAAAGATATCCATTCTCATAGAAAATGAAGAATACAGAAATATGCTTGCTACTCGAGGAAGAGAGAAAGTACTCAGAAAATATACATGGGAGAAGGTGGCAAAACAGGTTCTGGAGTATTATAAAGAGATCTATGCCCGGTACACCCAATGAAATTTTACATAATTGATGGTTATAATGTCATTTTTTCCTCTTACCTGAAGATAAAACCCATGGAGAAGGCAAGAGAAGAACTCCTGGCCATATGTAAATCCCGGTTTGGTGCTAATTTCCTCCTTGTATTTGATGGAAGGGAAGGGATAATCTCAGAATCCAGAGAAAAAAGAGTGGTTTTCACAAAGAGTATGTGTGCAGATGATTACATAAAAAAGTACGTTGAGAAGGAAAAGAATCGCAATGCAATTGTGGTAATATCTCGAGATAAGGCTTTAATTGATTACTGCAGATACCTCGGGACTAAAACTCAAGGCCCGGAACTCATTTTCAAAACAGAACATCTTCCCCGTGGAGAGGAAAGAGGACTTTCCATTGAGGAAGAAAGAAAAATAACTGAAGAACTCAAAAAAATATGGGGACTTGATGATTAATCCCCCTCCTCCTTTAAAGGAGGAGGGGGATTGAGTTAATTATCTGGTTATTGTGATCTTGGTTGTAGCAGAACCGCCTGCTGTTTCCAGCCTCAGGATGTAAACACCTGCTCTGAATTTGTCAGCTCTCCATGTTATAGTGTGGGTTCCGGCATCCAGCTCACCACTGAATATCTTCTTCACTGCTCTACCTGAAATGTCGTATAGCGTAATGTCCACAAAGCCCTTCCGCGGTACATTGAATTTCAGTGTCGAGACATCTTTCACCGGGTTGGGGAAGTTCTTAATGAACCTGTTCTTTCCAGAAATAATATGCCATTCCTCGATGCCAGTGGTTCCCCACTCATACACTCTGAGATAGCCTTCACCTGGATCAGGAAGGTTGATTGGATCTTCAGTGGTATAATACCAGTCAGCAATAATTTCCTTGTGTCCATCCCCATCAAGGTCCATACCTGGCAGAGGATTATAACCAACTATATAAGTAGCTGTGAGAGAATCGAGTGTTGTATCAACAACGATTGTTGTCTCAGGCGGGGTAACCGTTGTGTCTATAGTTGTATCAACGGTGATTATAGTATCTATAAGTCCTCCCCAGTACTTAATAATGGAATCAACCCTGTAAGCTTCATAATTCGCGGTATCTGCAGGATCTCCCCCCACATACTCAAGATCTATAAGTCCAAGACCATCCACCAGAAGGTAGATATCTTTACCATCCGCACCGGGTCCATGGTCCTGGTCACCAGTACTGGCTCCCATGACACCCAGGAGATCCGATGGCAATACCACAGTGTCCACAGTGGTGGTTGCAGAATCACCAGTATAATTAACTATATAAGCATAGCCGCTATATATAGGGAAGAGCACAAGTTCTGTGTTACCATCTTCATCAATATCTGTTGCAAAAATCACTTTATGGTAAATGTATGCATCCACTGGACAGAGAGACTCCACATGATAGTTAATAGCATAGGTATCAGGGGCTACAGCTTCAATTATGGCAATCCCCACCTTATTCCATATGCTGAGAACTATTTCAAGATCCGGGTCATTATCAATATTGTAGACGCCGGAGCCTATAAGACTTCCCCCAAATCCGTCTACTGTTCTGTAGAATGCTTGCTCCACATTCACAGACCAGAATCCAGGAAACTCACCAATCACCGACATGATATACATATTGTCTTCTGCATTAGCACCATTGTTTGTCCAGATAACCTCCTGCACACCATCATTGTCCACATCACCTACTGCAAGATCCTCACATCTCAGTCTTGTGAGTGTGGGATCTATCATTGTAGCGCTGATTACTGCTGTGGGTTGAGGATTGGAAGGATCTGTCATATCACCGTAACTATTGTCCGTTCCATTCCACTCAAAGATAAAGATACCAACATGTGCAGCACTTGTGTCACCAGAACCACCTGTCATGGCAAGGATGATTTCCGGATATTCATCACCATCCAGATTACCCACCTGAACACTTCTGGCTGGTGTACTGTAAGTACCACCTGTTCCCTGGAAGGTCCACACCTCTTCCATGGTATTATTACCTGTAACCTCAAATACATGGACTCTACCACCGTTCTGGTAGTCAGTGGCAATTATCTCAGGAAATCCATCTTCATCAAGATCCATTCCGGCAATGACATGCCTCATCATGTAATGCACGCTGTCAGTGGGGCTATCTTGCCACGCCAGACCGAAGGTGGTATTATCACCATCGGTCCACTGGGCATGGGCAAATCCCCATGCCATCATCGCCATTATGGCGATCACCTTTACATACTTCATACCACACCTCCTTGTAAATCAGTTAAAAAGCAACCCCGAGAGAGTATCTTGAAACTCCCTTTAATCTTCCATAATCAACATAAGAGTAATCTATACTCAGATACACCGGAGAACCGGGGGCCCTGTATTTTAATCCAGCACCAAAGGAAAGCCCTCCTTCATTATTCTTCATAAAGAGGCCTCTGTACCCTCCTCTCAAAAAGAATATGTCAAGAAGTCCAAGTTCTTCTCCGAGATTCAAATATTCTGTATTATCATTGGGATGAACGGCATCCACTGCAAGGGTGAGATAGGCCTTGTCTGTCTTAAATAGTTCACCTGCAATTCCAACCTGGAATCTCAAAGGAAGATCATAGGCTTTTGTCCGCAAATCCGCAACTATATTAGGTGGGTCTCCTGCGGGATCTATATCGTAGATCACCCTTGTGTCTTCACCCTCAAGTTTAAATTTACCGCCGAAGTTTGCAAAATTCATACCCAATCTTAAGTCATGGAACTGTGCGATGTAAAGCAAACTGATATCCAGAGCAAACCCTCCTGCAGTCATATGCCAGAGCTTCTCATAAGCATATTTCATCTGCACCCCAAAGGAAAACCTGTCGGTAAAGTTCTTTGCATATGTGACCCCCACCAGTAGATCGGAGAAATTGAAATACTCCCCGGTTCCCTCTGGTTTATCCACTGTTCTCACCATCATATCCCCGGTAGAAAGAGAAGCTATGGAACCCCCAACCACTCCATACCTACCCACAGGGACAACCATTCCAAAATATGAGTATTTTATATCAGCCAGCCAGTTAATGTGATTGAAAAAGAATTCATTTTTCTTAAGCCATGCAATTCCTGACGGATTCCAGTAAAGGGCCGTGGCATCATTGGCTACTGCGACGAATGCTTCTCCCATAGCAGTGGCTCTGGAACCTATACCTATCTTGAGAAATTGGGCTGCTGTGGTCCCTACCTTTGTAACAACGTCTCCTTCAAGGAGACTTACAAGGAGTAAAATTAAGGTAAGCTTTTTCATGATGCCCTCCCTACTTTATCACAGCAAATTTGCCGATTTTTTCACCAATACCCGGTGCATCTACGTGGTAAATGTATATGCCGTAAGCAATTTCCTGTCCCTCCTGAGTTATCAGGTTCCACTTCTGGGTGGATGGCGAGATATACTCATCGTCTCCTGGCTCGTGATGGAGCACATCCACAAGCTCTCCAGTGAGTGTATAAATTCTTATGGTACATTCCGGTGGTAGATTTATAAAGTGGATCTCCATGGGACCTCTTCCGTATTTGATCTGTTCATTTCTCAGCTCCCACTTGGCTCCCACCACATATGGATTGGGGACCACTGCAATCTTATCCAGTTCACTCTTAGCTGTCTCTTTATCCAGACCCTCTGGAGTAGATACAACATATATGGTATCTCGTGGTGAGAAGGGCTTCTTTATCCTCACATAGAGAATATCCCCAGCCTGAGGCGGCAGGATGGTATCACTGGTAGTATCATAATAGAAGGCTATTTCCCAGGAAACTTTGGGGTTACCAAGGGAGTCGTATACAAAAGGATAGATTTTGTCTGGAGAGAGGAGATTCGTGCTGGCAATTAAAGTATCATGGTCAGGATCCACGAACATTATCTCTTCTTTTTTGTTGTCCGTCACATTCCATATTTCAAAATTGACAGGCACTTTAACAGCAGGGTTAAAGTTATAATATGCAGAATCAACCGTGGTATCAGCAAATCTAATCTCATAGTCTGCATTTTGTGGAAGGAAGAGTGCAGGCATAGCGTATTTTTTAACTTGGGTATAAAATGTCGGGGCACCCTGTACCCAGTAAGATGTATCAGGTTCGGTAGTATCTGTTTTCACGATGACTCTAATCCCGTTGAAAAAGGGGCCACCATCCTCTCCACGGAAATACTCAATATTCTTGTAAAGGGTATCTCCTGATGCAATGAGGATGTTATATGTGGTATCAGGATTGAAAGTAATCTTGTATGTTTCTTTTATTACATCCTGAGGCAGAACATCGAAACAGATCTCTCCGGTTCCTATAATTGTTGAAAGAGATGAATCTATCTTTACCTCAGGAGGTACATAACCTATTGGATTCTCGGTTGGAACAACCTCTACAACATTGGGACTTCCCAGTATCTTAGGAGACTCAAGAGGAATTAGTCCGAGGCTATCAAAGCCTCTATCATATGCTGTAACGGCATACCAGTAATGCTTACCATTTATTACCGTACTGTCTATAAAATAATGCTGTAATCCCACATCATCACCGAGATAGAAATGTGTACCCTCTATATCGAGCCCGGAAAATCCTGTGATGCCATCTATAAGATCAAATTGGGCAAGAGGCTGCCAGCCTATTACTCTTCCATAGGCATCTGTTATGGCTGCACCCCATGTTACACCCCTGTCTTCACTCCTGTACACCTTATAGCCTTCAAAGTCATAAGCAATGCTGGGATCTAGAGACATGAGGAATGGATCTGGAGTTTTTTCGGCAAGGTCATCCCAGTAAAGAATAACCTTTCCACTCTCGGTTACATACCTGACATTGGGCTGCACAGGAGGTCTTGCGAATCTGTAATTCAACTCATATATCTTTTGTGCTAGATCTGCATTGGCATACATATCCGCAGAATCAGCTCCAATCACAATAGCAATCGAAAACCTCTGTGATTGGCCGACCTTTAATGGGAAATAACCGGAACTGAATATCGAGACAATGTCTCCTGGACCTGGATTAACATCATACACTCCAGGCGTCATATATTCCCACATGGTGGAATCCTGTGTAGCATAAGCAGTTCCATAAACAAAGGAATGAACTCCTGTAAGCCCAAGTTCATCCTTTTCATCAAGGTCCAATACACCGAAATCAGGTTCTCCCTGATCAGGGACACCGTTTCCTTCTCCATAATCACCCGTTCCCGGGATACCATCCATCCCCACATCATCAGAGAGACCATCAAGATCATTGGGATCAAGGGCAGCTTCTTGGTTAGTGGCCTGCCAATCACCATCCTCATCAATATCATTATACTGACTTTCATCTACAAGACCATCATTGTCGTTATCTATTCCATCTGTGGAGTTGCCTGGACTCTCCAGAAATTTAAAGCCGAGCCAGCCGATAGGTTCTCCTGGCTGGTA
>QNDO01000051.1 GCA_003644895.1 Candidatus Hydrothermota bacterium
CGCCAAGATCGATCTCTTCTCCTACCTGTTCTGCTTCAATTTCCTCCTGTTTTGCTACCACTCTCAGAAGAAGAGCGTGTAGGGGCTTTTCTATTTCTCTCTTTACTTTAGGCGTTGTCCAGTTCACGTTAAATTTGTTATCTTTATATTCGAAGATTTTAGCAAAGGCTTTCTCCCCTTTGAGATTCCCAATATGTGCATTCACCAATTCGCCTTCAATAAAGTATATTTTCCCATTACCTTCAGGAGTGGCTACAGTTATTTCACAGGATTGTCCTTCCATTGAGACGAGCTGCAGAAATTGCACGAGTGAGAGTTTACTGATAGTTTCTTCTTCACCAGCTTTTGCCTTTTCTTCCACAATGTCAAGAAGTTGCTCAAAATCAAAGGGTTTTTCCAAATAACTTATTGCTCCCTTTGATAGAACATCTTCTTTAACTTCCTCTGAACCATATGCAGTCATAACAATCACCTTAAGGTCCGGCTGGATCTTCTGGGCTTCGAGCAACAATTCAGAACCTGATAGCCCCGGCATACGAATGTCTGTTATGAGAAAATCGTATTTTTTATTTTTTATCTTTTCGAGAGCTTCAGAGCCATTACTGGCTGTATCAACCTCAAGGTTGTGCCTTGAAAGCTCCTCTGAAAGCCCCCAAAGGATATCTTCTTCATCATCTACAATGAGAACTTTTTTAGGCATCTTTACACCTCCTTTATATAATTATAAAACAGAACTTATCTCTTCTCCAAAACATGCTTCTGCACCTGCATTGACAGAATGCAGGTATACTATAAAAGTGGATCCTTGATTATACTGGGATTTTACATTAATGAGTCCTTTATTTTCCTTGACAAGTTTGTGTACTAGAAATAAGCCAAGACCAGTCCCCTCCGGCTTGGTGGTAAAGAATGGGTAAAATATTTTATCTATGTCTTCTTTTTTAATCCCTGTACCTGTATCTCTGACCTCCAGGGATATAAAAGGAACACCACAGTTAGGACATTTAGCTGGAGAATTGGTAATTACTATTTCGATTCTTCTTTCTCCTTTTACTTGTTTTACAGAATCTATTGCATTTAATACAAGATTGAGCAAGATAGTATGGACCTGGTCACAATCTGCTATGACAAAAGGCCTGGTGGAAACCTGCATATCAAAAAATATACCATTCTTCAATAACTCCGTACTAACAAGTTCTCTTATATCTTCAGCAATATTTTCCAGATTACATTTAGTAAAATGCACCATTTGAGCCTTTACTTGGCTAAAAAGTGTTTTGATCAAACTGTCTATCCTGTCTATCTGTCTTATCATGCGATCTACTATTTCTTTATTTTCATTATTTAGTTCTCTTTTTAATCTCAAGGCCATCAATTTCATTCCGGCGAGAGGATTTTTAATCTCATGTGCAAGCCCCGATGCCAATTGTCCTAAGGAAGAAAATCTGTCAAATTCTGCCATCGCTCTTTCCATGAGTTTTTGTTCTGTTATATCACGAAAATGAATCATAATACCACTGAAACTGGCACTTTCAAATTTGGCAAATCGTATTCCAAAAAATCTCCCTGAAGGTATTTGAATTTCCGCTGTCTGTGCTCCTCTTTTTATAAATTCTTCCACCTTTTGTCCAATACCGTAAGGTAGTTGTTTCAAGTGAGTATATCTTCTGTTTTCAAATACATGGGAAACATAAGGGTTATGATAAATTATTTTCATATCCTCATCTACCAGTAATATACCCGATTCCAGGGTATCCAGAATGTCTCTGGGAACATTCTCGTTTTCTATTACCTTGATAGATAAAAAATAGTTTTCTCCATTGTGTACTCCATTAATTTCACCGGAAAGTGTAGCAGCTTCTTTTGTTCTAAGGAGAATTTTATAAAATATTTTTTTCCCTTTTTTTGCACTGGTAAGTAATTTCTTTTCTATGTTCAGGCGTTGATGTCCTGCAACAAGCTTGCTAAAGGGCTTAGATATTACCTCTTCAGGTGTATAACCAAGAAGATTTATCGATTTATTGCTGTATATAATATTACCCTCTCTATCCAGTATCAACAAAATCTCAGAGCTTACATTTATGAGCTCCTGCAGTTTTTTTACTTCAGGTAATTTCATTCAGGCAATACAGAGATTATGAGGGAGGAGTTATGAAACCATTTCTGAGTGGGTTTTGGTCTTAGTATTTCTCCATATGTATTAAACCCTATAAGCGGAATACCAAGTTTCCTTTGAACAGCCTCAATTTCATCGTTAAAATCTTTTCCTAAGCTTAAAAGTCTGGGAAAACCTTCGAGTACAATTGCTCCAAAAGGTGGTGTCTCTTCCAGCTCTTCTATGGCATTGAAAACTGCTCTTCCAACTGTCTCGATCATTCTCTCTTTTCTTGCTTCCATCAACCAGACTGTGGAATTTTCTGGGATATCACCTGCCAGTCTTATGCCCCCCTCTCTAGTAACACTCATTGCAAGCCTGACTTTAGGATATTTTGGCACTGCTGGGTCAGGTATACCGAATTGATATTTTCCAAGATAATGACCAAGATTTTCGCTGATTTCTCGCTCATCCACGCCTTTTTTCATAAGATATTCTTTCCAAACTTCGAATGCGGGTCTTCCATCAAATTGATATATTATATTCCCTGAAACCTTTGTGGCTCTCTTGGGAACAAGTGGATAAAGACCATGCCCGTATCCCATGCCTAGAGGGGTCTTGCTATATATTCCAATACAGATTACTCCTCCATGAATTACTTCATTGTTATAAACAAGTGCAGTTTCACGGGATATCTCTGAAGAGTCAAGGATTCCTCCAAAAAACTTCAGACCCTCCTCTGCCTGATCCAGAATCTTAGCTACATCATCTACCAGTATATCTCCATTCACATATGAGTCTAAGAGGAGGAAAATGGTAAGATAATTAAATCCTTCAGCTCTTCGTGTATGGAGCTGATCAACAACCGGAATCACTGCCTCTTCAAGAGCTTTATGTAAGCTCTGGGCCAAGTTTCTTCCAACTGCCGTAACAAATTTAAGATTATCATTCTTAAAAGCAGCTATGGCCACCCCTCTATCAATAATTGTATCCTCGGTGAACAGTATACCGTGAACAGCTGCACCTACAAGAGGGACATCTTTACCTACACCCTGACTGAACCCCTTTGCTACAGCCTGTAGATCATATCCTGATGTAACAAAACCCAGTGCCAAATCAGGCTTTACCTTCTCAATTTTAGATAAAGCATCTTTGGCAGCTTGTAAACCCGCCTTCCATGGGGCTTCTACAGTGGAAAATCCTGTCCCCATCCCTTTACCCGTAAATGGGCGGGCTGTCTCTTTCTTCTCTGTTTCCGCCCGGCGTATCCTAGGGCGGGGGACAGTGGGTTCTCTCTTCATTTGTTTCCACCAATCGTCATTCAGAAAAATTTTCTAAACCTCCTTTTGTGACTTTTTAATAAATAATGTAAAATGTTTTAAAAGTCAAGCTTTTTAAAAAGGATTTTTGACCCTCTAAGGGGGGAATATTAAAATTTTAAAAAAGGAGGGAGCATGAAATCTTTGGTTTTCATGCTTATTTTTTGGGTTTCCACTGCAAATGCAAGAATGCTGGTAAAGATATATTTACACACTCCAAAAGATATCAAAATTCTCTTTGAGAATGGCGTGGATGTGGTGTATTACGACAGAAAAAGCCTCACTGTGGAAGCGGTAGTAAAAGATTCCACCCTCTTAACGCATTTAGGCTTCAAAAAGGATAGTATCATTAGATGGTTGCTCAATAATAGAGAGATTAACATAATTCCTCCAGAAAAATGTCCCTCTTGGAGACAAATTACCCAGCGGAGTCTATTTCTTGGAATATAGAGGAAATAGGAAAATGGTAATTTATAAGAAAATGGTAGTTATCAAATGAAAAAAATAAAAACTCATAAGTTGATAAAAGAAGAATTTTCAGGGAAAGTTACAGAGTTTGAAGAAGGTGTCTATGCCAAGGTAATACTCAGGACAAGGGAAATTATGAGTGCCGATGAGAGGGGGCTTGTTCATGGTGGATTTATTTTTTCCCTCGCAGATTATGCTGCCATGGTATGTGTAAACAAACCCACTGTTGTTCTTAAAGAGGCATGTATAAAATTTAAAAGACCTGTGAAAACAGGTGATGTCCTGGAGGCCTATGCAGAGAAGGTCAGACAGGAGGGAAAATACTACACTATAGATGTTAAAGTAAAGAGGGGTGATACAATCATTGCTGAGGGCAAATTTATAGCAGTGGTTCCTCCAAAACATGTTCTGGATATATAGTAGGATATGATTTTTTTCTTGATAATAAATATCTTTCTTCAAAATCCCGCTATAGAGGTTGGAGATAAGTACTTAAAAGCAGGGCGTCCTGATCTTGCTCTTGAGGTTTATAACCAGATCTATAATATATCAAAAGATACTCCGGAGGGTTATCTTGCACTCTATAAAATGTCCCTCGCTTCACTTGCACTTGGTGACACATTGAGTGCCCTCGCGGATCTGAATATTTTAAGGAAAAAATTCCTCCCTGACACTCTGGCTTCCAATGTATATAAAAGTCTTATAAATCTGGAAAAAGATACACTCAGGAGGATCGGCATAGGCCTTGAATTTGTTGAACTTTACCCCGAAGCTGCATCCCGGAAAAAAATTTTGAAATTGATACTTCAATTAGCCAGTGAAAGCAATTTAGAGTCAGAAAAAATTCTCAGACTAATGAAAATTAATGCATCCGATTACTACAGCAAATCAACTGAAAGTGAGCTCGGTTATTATTTCCTTACTAAGCAGCCTTCCTTGGCGTTGCTTATATCACATTATGCACAGGATAAGCTTTTGCAAGCCAGAGCTCTCTTTTATCTGGATAGCATTGTAGATGCATATATGATGTTTTACAGCCTCCAGAAGGACGGTGTATTGAGATATGAATTTTTAAAAATACTGGAAAGGGGAGGCTTACCGGAGCAAGAACTAGCCAGGGCCCTGGTGCTCGCTCCTGAGGATGAAAAAACGGCCTTTGAACTTGCCAGGATTTTATTTATTAAAAAACTATCCGTACGGAAATTGCAGAAGTATCAAGAAAAAAACCGTTTATTTGAAAGTCTTTTACTAGCCCAAAAGGACCCCGCAAAGGCAATCCGGTTTCTTTTAAATCAGGAAGAGGGAACATTCAGAAATTATTTACTCGCCCGTCTATACGCTGGTCTCAAATCATATGCTAATGCCCTCTATTTTGCACAAAAATTACCCGATTCCCTCATATACAATAATTTTAAAATTGAGCTTGCAAAGCAATGTTTGGAGTCAGGCATTCACACTAAGGAGATAGCGACACTGCTAAAAACAGTAACCAGGTACTACCCCCTCTCGGAAAGGGATAGCCTTATTTATGTTTATAACATTTTGAATGGTTTTAAAGACACTATTTTGGAACAAACTTTACTTGAAAATGGAATAAGACTACCATCCTTACCTCTAAATGTAAAAGATATAATTGTTAAGGACTCTGTTCAGGTGATTAGGCTCCTGTATGAAAAAAGGCGTTATGAGGAACTCCTCAGATTCGCTAAAGGTAAGGAACTCCCGGAGGATTTAAAACCTGTGATAGTAGAGGCACTTTTAAACACTGGAGAGGCGATTAAAGCACTTAAACTTATAGAGAAAGATGCCACTCTATACCCTGGGCTTTACCTAAAGGTTTTGTCAGAGCTTCCTCCAGAAAGTATTAAAAATATTTTACTTCCTAAAGACCAAATTAAGAATACTGATATCAAATATCTGTATGTAATTGCCAGGAAAATAAAAAGACCTGAAATTCTGAACAAAGTAAAGAGTAACAGGGCGAAGTTTTATTATTATCTCTTGACTATGAAGCCGGATTCAGCCGTATTATTTTACCGTGAGGGTAATAAAGCGGATCTCACTATTCTCGATTCTCTACTTTTATTAGAAGGCATGTACCAAAAGTTAATCGAGTTAAGTAACAACCTGAATCCGTTGTATCCTCTTGATCTTAAAATTATTAAATACAAGGTGGCGGCTTATAAAGCCCTTGGTAGGTTTAATGATATAATCGAAGAATTAAAGGATTTTGAGTCTTTGGTACATGATGAATATATAAGAATACACCTGGCTGAAGCCTACTTACGAACAGGCAAGAAACACAAAGCCTTTCTGCTACTCCTGCCGCTGGATTCACGGGTAGCCATGGAAATGAGGTCCAAAATACTCTTGAAAAAAAATTACATTGCATCCATAAAGAAGGAATACCTATCGTCAGAGGACAGGTTATCATATTATCTCAAAATGAAAGATATTCAGAAGTTATTAAGTTTTATACCCCGTAACAGAAACGAAGCACTTTCCATCCTAAGGTTTCTTGTGAGAAGCAAGAAAAGGGATTTTTTCCAAGAGAAGGCAAAGGAATATCTAGACAGTTTAATTATAAAGAAGCCAGATGTAGCTTACTTGCTGTCTCTGTTTTATTCACTCCGTGGCAATACAGACAGCACTCTTTTTTACTTGCCCTATGCTTTTGATGAAGCAAAAGCAGAGCCACTTTTCGAGCTGGGTAACTATGTACTTAAAGCAGGAAAACAAGAAGATGCCATTCCCCTCTTTCAAAGGGCTCTGCGGTATGCCTCAGATACCTTGAAATCTCTCATATCTTTCAGACTCGGTAATTTAATGTTCTTGAAGAAAGATTATATGAACGCACTTAATTATTATAGAATGAGTCTGAGGGAAAAGTACAGGAGAATAGAAAAAGATATACTTCATAATATTGTGCTCTGTTTTAAAAATTTGAATGAGCCCGATTCTGTAATTCATTATTATAGTTTAATCAGAGAAAGATACTGTACTGACTCAGCCTGGGTGAGTGCGGGTTTATCCCTTGGATACTTTCTTTTAACTCATGATAGACTGGAAGAGGCTATCGGGATTTTGGATGAAATTGAAGGTATTGGACACGAAAAGGATATAGTGGAAACTCTGTATTGGAAATCAAAGGCGTATATCGGAAGAAAAATGCTGAGGCAAGCTTTGGTGCTCCTTCAGAGGATTTATGTCTATCATCAACATCTCGCAGATTGGCGTGACACTGCAAGACTGGAAGCAGCAAGGATTTTCATAGCTCTGGGGAGAAAAGAAAAAGGTATAGGACTCTACAAAACTGTATTGAAAATTAGAGGAAGTAAAGACCCACTTGGAGCTCAGGCTGAGAAAGAATTAAAGATTTTTGGGGATTAGAGCCTTTCTTCGTGTATTCTGTGAGGTGTTACCGGAAATGTGAAGTTACATCGTGGGCATTTATAAGGATTAATTCCTTTCTTTATATAAAATGCATAATCACATACTGGGCATGTAAAAAAAGAGAGGCTTTTTGGGATTTTTATATTTATTTCCTTCATTGAACTTCTGCACATGGGGCAGAAGAGTGGAGACCCAGCTTCTTCATCCACGTGGATGATAGTTCCACAGGATTTGCATTCGTATGACTTAAGATTCTTGTTCATTGAAAAAATAGTTGATTTCAAATGCAGCTGACTCTTCCGAATCAGATGCATGTACAGTATTTACTGTTACATTTGTTCCAAAGAGCGCCCTTATGGTACCTGGTTCAGCCTCCTTTGGATTCGTTTTCCCAACCAGTTTTCTCAGGTCATTTACTGCATTTTCTTTTTCAAGGAGTAATCCAATAACAGGGCCGGATGTCATAAAATTTATTAACCTTTCAAAGAAGGGTTTACCCTTGTGGATGTAGTAGAAACCCTCTGCTTCCTCCCGGGACCATTTCTTCATTTTAATGTCTTTGATGTAAAATTTATTTTCCTCCACCATGGAAATTATTTTCCCCACTACCCTCTTTTCAACACCATCGGGTTTAATAAGAAGAAGTGTTTTATCCAATGTTATTTCCCTCCTCTAGAGCTCTGAGATTTAATTCAATATATTTCTCTTTTACTCTTCTTTTTACAGCCTTTATAAGAGAATCATGTCTAACAAGTTTAAATTTACGAGAAATGTAAGCCAGCACCATCATATTTGCCACCAAAGGAGTTCCAATTCGTTCTCTTGCAATCTGAGTAAAGGGTATTTTTATGATATTTCCTATATCTTCACAATTCACGAAGGTGGTGTCCGCCACTATAATGCCTTTATCCTTTACTATACTTTTGAATTTATCGTAAGCATCTTGACTGAGAACAACTAGGATATCAGGATTTACCACTTTGGGATAAGAGATATGATTTTCAGAAATAATGACATCAGAACGTGAGGTCCCCAGTCTGGCTTCAGGACCATACATTACGGTTTGAACAACTTCTTTGCCCTCGATTATACCAGCAGCTTCAGCTAGTACAAATCCAGCCAGGATGAGTCCCTGGCCTCCTGAACCCGACAGTGTTATTTCGATTTTGCTGTTTCCCATTTTCTATGTAATTTTTTTAGAAAACTTTCATTGTTGTTTTCCGCGATTATCCCTATGGGTATAAAGGCTCCCTCTCTGGGGGTGGACCCCACCCTATAAGTAATTTTTTTATACCAGTTTAATGTTTCATAAGCATCTGCTTTGAGATTTAATCTTCCAAAATAGGTCGGACATGGACTTAAAACTTCAACAAGAGAAAAGCCTTCTTTTTTCAATCCCTTTTCAAGAAGTTTTTCAAGAAGTGGGATGTGGTATACTGTACTTCTAGCAACAAAATTCGCTCCAGAGGACTTGGCGACTTCACATCCATCCAGTGGAGGTTCAACTGCACCATAAGGAGTTGTAGTTGTATATGAGCCTTCTGGTGTTGTGGGTGACCCCTGACCACCAGTCATTCCATAATTGTAATTGTTAACAACAACTGCCAGCAGATCAACATTCCTTCTGGCAGCGTGCAAGAAGTGGTTTCCACCAATAGCATAGGCGTCTCCATCTCCCATGACCACAATTACATGTAAATCTGGTTTTGCAAGCTTTAGACCCGTTGCAAAGGCCAAAGCCCTACCGTGTGTTGTGTGTAAGGTGTTAAAATCAGCATACCCAGGCATTCTACCAGTACAGCCGATGCCAGATATCATTGCAACTTTGTTTTTATCAATTTTTAACTTGTCTATGGTCTTTAAGATAGCCTGAAATACCATTCCAATCCCACACCCAGGGCACCAGACGGATGGCATATGAGAAACTCTCAGATATTTCTGAAGAGGATGCTCCTCTTTTCTCTTTTCTGTGGTTATCCATATGGCGAAATCAGGACAATGGGTTTCACATAGCTTACAATTTATGCATGCTTCTTCATCTATAATGCGGGGAAATCCATTGCTATCAATATCCAGAACATTTTTGGGGCATATGTTAGCACAGATTCCACATTTTTTACAGTAATTAAAATTAATATTAACCTTAAAATTCTTTTTTTCCATGATTTAGTGTTAAAAGGATAAAATGAGCATTACGCCTTGTCAAGAAATCCCCTTGAGTTTATAATTAATTCATGGATGATACCCAACTTTTGGAAAGTTCCAGAAAAATAAAAGAAAAAATTTTCAGTGAATTTTCCAAGATTATTATAGGTCAGGAAGAGGTTATTGAGGACCTTATAACAGC
>QNDO01000052.1 GCA_003644895.1 Candidatus Hydrothermota bacterium
GTATAGATCCCTTCTGGCAGAGTAATATCGAATTTATCTATAGAAAAATTCCCTTTTTGTTTACTTGTTTGATTCCACTCTTTGATAACCGGCTCGGTGAGCTTACCACCATTAACTTCTATTTTAACTTTAAAAGAACGAATACTATCCCTTTCTTTGAGGGTATTTAAATTAACAAGATAATAAATCTCACAATATGTAAGGGAATCGGATCTTAAAAATCTTGCATAGTCAAGATAAAATTCAACATCTCCTCTGCTCTTTGTGATATATGCAGGGTGAATAACTTCACTTTTACCGGGTCCTGAGAAGCTCGTCAAGAATGTAACGAGGAGGATAAACAAGTTCATAGTCTCCAACCCCCTTTTTATCCATAAAAATAAATTTATAGTTTAAATTATAATAATACCAGATTTCATAGGCTGGAGCCTCCAGATCGAAGGGGTGCCGTTCAATTTCGTCTGGGGGACCAAGCTTGATATAAACTATTCCTCTATCTGATTTATATCCAGGTTTCAGGCCTGAAGAAAAGTGCTCATCGGCATATTCCACTCTTCTCCAGAACTCTTCTTCAAATTCATTCTGTGGAGTCTCAGGAGTGGGGTCCCGTCTCTTCCAGAAGTTTCTCCAAACTCTTTCCAGTTCTTTACCCTGGGCTTTTTTCAATGAATCAAGTTCCTTGTAACTAGCTATATAAGACAATACTGCAAGAATTTCCTTGTAATACCGACCTTTAAGTGTACCAAAACCGATCTTATAGAATATCAATTCCCTTTGTTCTGAATTTTTCACAGATAATGTATAAGAACCAGGCTCATACTCTGTAATGGGTATCACCAAGAGGTTGTCCCCTTTCTCCAGCACTTCCCTCCACTCTTTGAGGTCCTTGCCTCTATCATCTTCTATTTTAAGGCTGAAGGTATCAGTCTCTCCATTGTTGTAAATGTAAACCCCAAAGATAGAATCCTTAATAAAAATAGACTCTACCTTCCTGATTCCCTTTTTGTAGTTCTCGGGATTTACCGGAATGGGGTCACTAATAAGAGCTGGGGCTTTCCTTTTAATTTTTTTCTCTATTATTATGCCGCCCCTTTTATTCTTAACCGTGATATTCACTTTATATTCATCCTCTCGGGGGAGAATAAATCCGATGGACTTTGAATACCACACATGTTTTTTAGTCTCTTTATACGAAGGCACTGTATAAATGTAATCCCAGTAATTACCATAGAGAAGTTCCCCATCTTTCCCAAAAACTTCCACATCTATTTCTATGGAGGCTTCGAAGCTTTCCACCTCTGTTTTTTTAAAGATCATATCCTGGGCATTATAGGAAAGGTAAAGGAGAGCCTTGACAGAATCCTGCCGGGGGATAAGGTAAAAACTCACCTCAGACTTTTTAGCATGAGGAAAAAATGAAAGAAGAATCAGAATGAGAGGCCACATGTTACGCCTTGCTTATTTTCTTTTTTATTTCAAGCAATTTACTCCATCTCGGATCTATTGTTACTTGCTCATGATGGCACTTCATCTTGTTCAGATTCACCCCACAAACAGGACACAATCCTTTACAGTCTGGTTTACATAGGGGTTTCATCGGGTATACCAGAATGACCATATCCCGGATCAATGGAGTAACATCTATCTCATCAGTAGCGTAAAAGAGAGTATAAATATCTTCGTCCTTGAGACTCTTCTCGGCTTTAACCTCTTCTTTACCAGCCTTAAGGTAGAAAGTAGCTTCTTCATGAAAGCTTCTCTCAAAATGTTCCAGACAGCGTGAGCACTGCATCTTTAAAGTAAAGTCCGCTTCCAGAGAGAGTTTAACCTTCCCCCTCCATTTTTCGATTACAATGTGCGCATTCAGTTGTCCAATCAACGAAAATTCAAGTCCTTTAAGATCGAGAGTATTTTCATTATACTTTTCAAAATACTCTGTTTTTCCTTCTTTCAGGTCCAGTATATTTATTTTCATTTAGATACATCCTCCATGACCTCTACGCATTTCGGGCAGAGGTCTGGATACTTTCCATTTTTTCCAACTTCAGGATGCCAAATCCAGCATCTTTGACATTTATTACCCTCTGCATGTCTCACTCCAACTCTTACAAATTCATCTTCTTCAATATGTGCCACATCTGCCAAGATGTCAAGTTTCACCTGTGACACTATAAAAATTTCTGATAGATAATTTTCAAATTTTCTCAATACCTTATCAACCTCCTCATCACGGGCTTCTATAATAAGTTGTGCTTCCAACCTGTCCTGAATGATCTTCTTCTCCTTCCTTGCTTTTTCCATAGCTACAAGAACAACATCTCTAACCTTCATAAGAATTTCAAAATCCTTTTTTAGTTCCATGTTAATATATTCATCATGAAGGGATGGCCAGTCGGCAAGATAGACACTTTCCTCTCTGGAACCAGGAAGATTTTCCCATGCCTCCTCAACGGTGAAGGAGAGAATTGGATACATGGTTATGAGAAGCTCCTTAAGAACATTATAAATCACAGTCTGAGCGGCTTTCCTGCCGGTGGAATTTTTACCCCATGTGTATAATCTATCCTTCAGGATATCAAGATAGAATGAAGAAAGGTCTACCACTATGAAATTGAAGAGTGTGTGGTACACCTTGTGGAAATAGTAGTTGCTGTAAAATTCATCCACTTTTTTCTTGGTTTCTTCCCATCTCAAAAGAATATACTTATCCTGAGGGAAGAGGTCATCATAATCAACAGAGTCCTTCTCAGGATCAAAATCATACAGATTCCCCAGCATGAAACGGAAGGTATTTCTGATCTTCCTGTAAGAGTCCACAATTCTGGCCAGAATCTCTGGCCCTAGTCTGACATCTTCGGTATAATCGCTGTGGGATATCCAGAGTCTCAATACATCTGCTCCATATTTTGATATAATTTCTTCAGGTTTAATTACATTACCGAGACTCTTGTGCATGGCTCTACCCTGCTCATCCACTACCCATCCGTGAGTGATTACAACCTCGTAAGGTGCGGAACCCTTCTGGCCAGCACCCAGCATCAATGATGCATTAAACCACCCTCGATGTTGATCCGACCCTTCCAGATAAACATCGGAGGGCCACTTTAACCCTCTTTCCTCCGATACAACAATATAAGAAATACCGGAATCAAACCATACATCCAGAATATCATAATCTTTATCAAATTCACTACCCCCACATTTTGGACATTTAAAATCAGATGGGAGAAATTCTTTCACATCATATTTAAGCCATGCATCTGAAGACTCCTCTTTCACTTTGAGCGCAAGATTCCTTATAACCTCAGGTGAAAGAATGGTATGCCCGCATTTTTTGCATCTGAGGGAAGGAATATGAACCCCCCAGGTTCTCTGTCTCGAAATTACCCAGTCCGGTCTTTCTTTAACGGAAGCATATATCCGATTTTCCCCTTCTTCAGGATGCCACCTGACCTTCTTAATCTCCTCCAGAGCCTTTTCCCTTAAACTCTTGTGGTCTACTGAAAGAAACCACTGGTGTGTGGCTCTGAAGACAAGGGGCCCTTTACACCTCCAGCAATGGGGATAGCTATGAAGTATTTTAGTAAGATGCACAAACTTGCCATTTTCTTTTAAAACTTCAACCACCTTGTTGGAAGCCTCTTCTGTATCTAAACCGGTAAAGGGACGAGCTTCTTCTGTAAATCGTCCACCCTCATCTACTGGAGAAATAACAGGAAGATTGTATTCTCTTCCCACCTCGAAATCTTCTTTTCCATGGCCTGGGGCAATATGCACAATCCCAGTACCATCTTCGAGAGTAACAAAATCTGCAAGGATAACAGGAGAAATGCGATCATAAAACGGGTGTTTGAATTCGAGACCTTCGAGTTCTCCTCCCTTGAATTTCTTCACAACCTCCACATTTTTCCAGCCCAGTAATTCCTTATTAGCTTCCAGCAATCCTTCGGCCAGTAAGAATTTCCCCATCTCCGTTTCTACTACTACATAATCAAAATCAGGATGCACAGCAAGGGCAACGTTAGATATAATTGTCCAAGGAGTTGTGGTCCAAACAAGTGCATCGAAATCTCCCTTTACAGGTTCCATCCGGAACCATAGAGAAGGAGACTCCTTATCTTTATATTCAATCTCAGCCATGGCAAGGGTTGTTCTGCACCTGGGACACCAGTGAATCGGCATAAATCCTCTGTACACGTATCCTTTTTCCACAAAGTCTGCAAGCACCTCCAGCTCTCTGGCCTCATACCGCCTATCCATGGTAAGATATGGAGAATCCCACTCACCCAGGACACCAAGCCTACGAAATTCCTCTTTCTGTATATTTACCCATTTTCCAGCAAACTTGCGACACTCTTCTCTGATTTTGATTTTAATTGCGTTATCTTTAAGTTTCTCTGCTCTTTCATGAAGGTTTTTAAGTTCTTTGTTCTGCTTCATTACCTCCATTTCTATGGGCATACCATGGTTATCCCAACCAGGAATGTAAGGTGCATAATACCCTTTGAGGCTTTTATATTTCACAAGTATATCTTTAAGAACTTTATTCAGAGCAGTTCCCAGATGGATATGCCCATTGGAGTACGGCGGACCATCATGAAGAATGAAGACGGGCCCATTTTTCCTTTTTTCAAGATTTTTAAAATAAATCCTATTCTTTTCCCACCACTCTATTCTCTTCGGTTCCTTCTCTTTAAGATTTGCTTTCATTGAGAAGCCGGCATTCGGTAAATTTAATGTATCCTTGTAATTTCGCATCACTCTACCTCCTGAATCCCCGTATTTCAGAAAAAGATGCCCTTTTACAATGTAGTAAGTATAATGTATTCTCCCACAGACAGTCAAAACTCCCAAGATAAAACTCGACTTCTTTACTTAAATATCACAATCCTGTAACTTTGAGATTTTAATCCTTTTTCTAGATGGTTAACCTCCTTTGACAAGTATTTTAACAGACTAATTGGAGAATGTCAATGGAGAAATACAACTGTATAAATTGACTGAACTACAAAATCTTAGTAAAATTATTTTGATGATAAAAAGCTTCAAGTTTTTTTTGCTCTTATTGTTATTTTTCCTCACATTTGTGTCCTGCGAATCTTCAAAGAATTTTATAGATACGTTACTATCTGATTATTTTCCACTTGAAACAGGAATAAAATGGACTTACGTAGATTCCTCCGAGAATGAAGTTGCAAGGGAAGTTGTAAGAGACACCATCATTGGGAATGAAAGTGCCTACGTAGTAGAAATGGGAGGAGAAATTGAACTGTGGGGAAAGAATTCTGATGAGCTCTCTTTCTATGTAAAAAAGATCCTCCACAGAGGTGACTATACTTACACTGCAGAAGAATCATTTGTCCCGGTTTTATATTTACCCCCTCTTGATGGTTACAGCTCTGAAGATTCAACATTTAAGATATGCCTTCTTCTTGGCGACACGGCTTTCTATTATCGTAAACTTGAAACAGGGATCAAAAAAATAGAAGGAAAAAGATACAGATTCCATATGTCACTTTATTACGAAAATATTGGCTTTGAAGATTCCACTACAGAATTTATAGAAAGAACATATATTCTTGCACCAGATACAGGACCAGTCTATATAAAAGTCCGAAGAGTTGTTAATCAGGACACTACCGTGGAGGAATTCAATTTACTAAAATTTGAGAGGTGATATGTTACTGGCAATAATTTCAGTCATAGGTGGATTTATCCTTATGATTCTGGGAGCCGAGGGCTTCATCAGAGGAGGTAGCGGAATTGCTAAAAGATTTAATATACCGGAATATGTCATTGGTGCCACCGTCGTTGCCATAGGCACCAGTTTACCAGAGGTTATTTCCTCATCTTACGCAGCATGGCGTGGCTTTTCTGACATTTCAGTGGGAAATGTAGTTGGTTCTAATTTCTTTAATATGGCCATGATCCTTGGTTTTATTGCCCTTGTGGTTCCCATAACTGTAAAAAGAAATATCTTCCAAAAGGATGTGCCTGTTTTCCTCGCCTCTGTGTTTATATTGTTCCTCATCAGTTTCGATACAATAATTTCGAGAGTAGAAGGTATAATACTGTTGATCCTGTTCGCAGGATATTTAATGTGGATAATTTCTGAAAAAGAAGTACCAGAGGAAGAATTTGTAAAACTGGCTCCAAAAAGCTTGTGGATTGCTGTTTTATATTTAATTGCGGCATCCTTGTTTTTGTATATTGGGTCCCGTCTTGCCATAGATGGTGCGGTAATTCTGGGTGAAAGGTTAAATATATCCAGATGGATCATAGGGGTTATTATTGTGGCCTTCGGTACAAGTTTACCGGAATTTACCACATCTATAGTAGCTGCAATCAGAGGGAGAAGGGATATCAGTGTTGGGAATATCCTGGGTTCCAATATTACAAATGTATTACTTGTTATCGGAACAGCATCGACGGTCAGACCTCTCTCGGTTTCCAAGACCACCATTCAATTTGATATACCTGTTGTTATTCTTACTTCTCTGGTACTCTCTTTCATGATTAATGACAAAAAAATCACGAGATTATCGGGGCTTGTTCTTCTTTCTATATTTATACTTTACATCAGAGCAGTTATAGGAATATATTGATTACTGCTCTTCTGTAGTTCCCAGTATTACAAACTCCACCCTTCTATTCTGGGCTCTTCCCTCTGGAGTATTGTTGGGTGCTATTGGTCTATATTCACCGTATCCCCTTGCTATGAGCCTGAGAGGATCTATTCCATGAACCTGAACGAGATAATTCTTGACTGCTTCTGCCCTTCTCTGTGACAATTCCAGATTATACTCTTCTGACCCAACATTGTCAGTATGTCCCTGAATTTCTACTATAATATTGGGGTTTTCTTTAAGCATTTTTGCAATGGAATCAAGAACTGCAAAGGATTGCGGTTTTATTGTAGCCTTACCCAGATCAAAATAAATATTGCGGAATATCAGCCTCATGCCTTTTTTCAGAAGGGAGAAGTTTTCAATCTTGCTTTCGCCTCTTTCAATTACCACTGGCCGAGCCTGAGGTATATATCCTTCAGCCTCTACCTTAAGGGCATAGGTTCCCTCGGGAAGATCTATCTTAAATATACCAGTAGCTGAATCAGTATATACAGGTTTTATGTTAGAACCAACAAAGCTTATTTTCGCATAAAGTGGTCTTCCTGTGCTTTTTTCCTGAACTTTTCCGGTTAATGTTCCTTTCGGTATTTTCTTGGTTATAACCTTAAACAATGCAAAATCACGAACGGTGGTTTCCTTTTCTCTCACCGCTACAGTGGCGCCCTGTTCTCTATATCCAGGTGCAGTGACTTTGATAACAAATATCCCTTCGGGTATATCCTTAATCCGGTATTCTCCTGTGATACTGTCGGAAACAGTCTCTACATAAGTTGTATCTATCTTTACAGATACCCTGGCAAATACTGGAGCACCGGTCCTCTTATCAAATATCCTTCCAGCTATCTCTCCAGTTTTCATAACCGGAATCTGGATCTCTTCTTTTTTCTCGGGCTGGGTATATCCCAGTGAAAGATAAACACCAAAATTCGGAGTCCATTCAGGAAAATCAGTTGCAACTCGTCTAGTGCTGAAAGTTCCAATGGTAGTATTAATTCCCAGTGTAAATTTGACTCCACTTGATGAAGCAAAACTAAGCCCCCCTTCTATAAAATTAAATCCTTGACCGAATCTATATACACCACCCTCTTTTTTGTCATGCAGGTAATATCTTCCATAAAAGGCAATATAAGGTTGGACACTTCCGGGGATAATTTCAGTGGCAGCGCCATAGGAAACGTAATCGGACTCACCACCAAAACGGGATGTTGTGTAGCCAATATTAAAATGTATGCCAACTCTCTCATCAGGTATTACACTGAAAAGAAGTTTCAGCCCACCATAAACATTTTTACTGCTTAACCTCCGGAAATACCCCCCTGTATACTGACGGGGTGATGAAGATGCATCCTTCACAATACCAAATGTATCTTCCCCCAATGGAACTCCTAGAAAGGGAGATGTTCCCAGATACAAGCTATTCCCTAGAGGTTGAGAAAATTTTCCAGAGATAATAAAATCTCCAAAACCCAAACTTATTCTGTTGGCCTGATGATCATTAGGATCTGGATAATTTACAGGTGATATTACACTCACGATACTATCATTCCTATCCTCTCCATCGCCCTGAAATTTTATTGTAAAAGAAAATGCAAAATGCTTACTAACAGAATAAAGAAATCCAAGGGAAAGAGCTCCCGCCGCCTGCTTATCCTGCAGGGTTATGGTGTCTCCTGCTGCATTAATGCCCGTAACATCAAGTTGCCTGTAGAGAAGATCACGACTGAGTATATTCAATTCCAGGGTTTTGGGTTTCCTGATCTTCGCAGAGGTTACTTTGCTCACACCTCCCAGATTTTCGGTATTAAATAATGAAAAAAGAATTATAATAAATGTATTTAACATCTTGACCTCCTTTTTGTTAGAATCTTGTTTATACTAATGGAAACAAAAGAAACAGTCAATTACTTTGCACCCATCGGAGAAAGTCCTGTGATTAAGGCATTATGAACATTTAGAACCTAAAAGAGACTGAAATCCAGCTCATCGCCTTTATTGCAAATTATTTTAGTATCACCATGTAGGCCCTATTACAAAGCACATACTACCTCACCAGGCTTATTTTTCTCACCTTCCTGTATTTGCCGGCCTCCATTTCAAGGAAATAAATTACCACGTGAAAGTTTCTTTTTCCTTTTGCTTGTATTTTTTATTCTAAATACTTACCTCCCAAATTTTACAAACTTACTCCTGTAAATATACTCCTTCCTATCCTTAACCTCCACAAAATATACACCATTCCTTAAACCTCTTAGGTTTAGCAAAATTTTACCATTGTTTACCCTAATACTGCTTTTTTTCACCATCCTTCCCATAACATCATAAACGAATAAATCAATCCTTCTACCTTTATATATCTCAGGAAATACAAGCGGTAAATCTTCTCCTGTTACCAACCAAGAAATGTGTATTTTATCTTTACTCTTGTAAACTAACTCATCCACTCCTACCGAATAAACTTCCCCTATAACCACCCCAATATTCGGCTTGAAAAGTATGTATATATAAGGATGATCACCTACAAGAGCAGTAATTGGATATGGAAAACTATAATAAGCTGCCATGCTTATATTGAAAGGATCTCTCACATCAAGTAAGGCAACACACCGAACGATTTCAGAGTCTTCTTGGTAATAATAATTATCTATTAAAATATAAGGGTGTATATACTCTTTTATTATTCCCGAAATATACCGGAAGTATGTCACCGGCTGTATATTGTCAACATCAAAAATATTCAACACAATGTCAGTAGTAGCATTGAGATACAAAAGTGTATCATAAACCACCAAGCCACGACTATATTGCAC
>QNDO01000053.1 GCA_003644895.1 Candidatus Hydrothermota bacterium
AGCACAGCCACGGTGCCCGATTTCCCCATTTTATAGAGGCCTTCTTCGTCGGGGTAATCCAGATGATCAGCAGAGACAGCGCCAAGCTCTCCGGCAAGCTTTGCCCCACCGGAGTTGGATAATTCATCTGCATGTAGCTTTAATTTATACCCCAGTTCTTTTGCTTTTGTAAGTATTCTTTTGGCTTCTTCGTAAGTGAAAGCACCTTCATCAAGAAAAACATCACAGAAAACACTGTATTTTTTAGCCTCTTCAAGCATTTCATTTAATATCAGATTTACATATTCTTCTCTTGCCCCTCGAAACTCTGGAGGAATAGCATGAGCTCCCAAAAATGTGGGAATAATGTCCACAGGAGAGATATTTTTCAGTTTCTCGATCACTCTGAGAATTTTTAGTTCCGATTCAGTAGAGAGTCCATAGCCGCTTTTTATTTCAACGGTTGTTGTACCATAGGAAACCATAATATCTAATCTCTTTTTGGCAAGATTCAGCAATTCATCCTCATCTGCACTTCTTGTGGCTTTTACAGTTTGAATAATTCCTCCACCAGCTTTCAGAATTTCCAGGTAAGATTTTCCGTGAAGACGAAGCTGTAATTCATTATGTCTGCATCCTGTATAAACAAGATGTGTGTGAGGGTCCACAAACCCGGGAATAACGGTTTTGCCCTCCGCATCAATGATTACCGTTTCAGAGTTAATTTCCACTTTTTTCAATACATCCTGTTCTTCCCCTGCTTCAGCTATTATTTCTCCTTGAACAGCAACCGCAGCATGATTTACAGTTTTTAATTCATGTTTATCATGAACCTCTTCAAAAAATACGAGTTCACCTATATTTTTAATAATAAGATCAACCTTCATGTTCACCTTCCAGCGCTTCTTTAATTAATTCTGCCCTTAATTCACTTTCTCTAAGAGGATCTAACTGAGGCAATCCAAATTTTTTTCTCAGGTGTTCAGGCTGCATGAAAATCAACGACCTGGTGAAGAAATTCGGAGATACTCCATCTATAATACCTGTTTCAATTCCAAGTTTTACTGTGGAGAGGAGTTCCAGGGCTTCTTTAAGTCCCAGTATAACTGCACTTTTAAGAATTGCAAGAGATTTTAACACCCTGTCTTCCAGTTCCTTTTGATGCTGAACCATCAGTATGCTGCGAGATGTTGATTCAAGTTCATTTATTTCTCCAAGAGCTTTCTGAAAGCGCGCAAAGGAGTCTTCTTTTCTCATTAACAAATCTCTCTCCTTGATCAGAACCATGCTTCCCGTGATATCGGACCCTTCTCCCTCCATCCCCCAGACCAGAATATTGTAATCAGAGAGAATCTTGAACAATTTTTCAGTTTGCCTTGTGAAGAAAATAGCCGGGATATGGAGTAATGCATTAAGAGATAATCCCTCTCCTAGGTACACCGGGGATGATGTGAGGTATCCAAATTGCTCATGAAAGGAAAATTCAAAAATTTGTTCCAAAATGTATGCCGAAGCAGTGAGATTTGTAAAGGCCTGTTCCATATTGTTTCCTGTTTCTCTTATTACTAGCCTTATATGATCTCTATCGTTAATCCTCGCCAGGAGTTTCTCTTCTTTATCAAACAAAATACATACCCCTTGGGGGGAATTGAGGATATATCGAGTTATGAGTTTCCTTTCAAAAAGAATCTTAAGCCAGTCGGATGTCAATTCACCACATTTTATCTTCAAGGGAGTCTGCCAGAAAGGAGTTTTTTCCAATTCCTCACAGACCATGGTAACAATTTCCTCTCTCTCTCCAATGCTTAATTTTGCGGGAAATTTTTTATCTTTAAGATTCCTTGATAACTGTAAAATTAAAGTAACTACTGGCCCTTCTTTCCATTCCTTCAACCATTGTGGTATAGTATTTATTAATTTTTCTGGAACCATTGCAGTTGCTCTTCAATTTTTTTAATTTCATCCCTCAGTTTAGCAGCTTCTTCAAATTCTTCCTTTTTTATAGCTTCATTTAATCTTTTCATTAGATTTTCCCTTTCCTGAAGTAAGGGAATTATTTCTGAGTCTTTTTGCGGTCTCTCTCCCAGGAAGCTTTCTCTTCCCACAACTTTTTTCAGAATCTCTGTGAGTTCGTCTCTGAAGATATCATAACAGGTAGGGCATCCCATCAGAAAACTTCTGCGAAATTCATACAGTGATGTTCCACATACAGGGCACTTTTTACCTTTCCTGCGCACTTCAGTTGATGTTATGATGATACTTCTCACTCCGTCTGCCTCTTTTTCCGCACATATAGAGCAGAGGAGACGTTTTTTTATGCGCCCTTCTACAAATTCTACTAAGGTGGTATCAGCTTCTCTGAGTTTACAGACCGGGCATATAGGCATATCAAAGTAATTTTAAACTTTTAGAGAAGCTTTTGTAAAGCCCCTCTTCGTCCAATCCCACAATTTCCAGTAATTTCTCTCTGGGACCATGTTCGATAAATTTATCCGGAATTCCCAATCTAACGATATTCAATTTCTTGTAAAACATCCTGCTTTGTTCTATAAATTCCAGGATGGCTGTTCCAAACCCACCTGGTATGTTATTTTCTTCCACTGTAAAGATAATCTTGGGTTTGTTTTCCAGAATTTCCAGGAGAAGATCCCTGTCAAGAGGTTTTATAAATCTTGCATTGATAACCGTGGGCTTGACTTTAAATTCCTTCTCCAATCTTTCTGCAGCATGAAAGGAGAGCCATACCATGGCACCTGTTGCAAGTATAACAACTTCAAAGTCTTTACCTTTTTTGAGAATTTCCCATTTACCGATGGGAATCCGTTCCATTTTCGCTTTGAGAGGGAATCCGTAGGTTCTTGCCCTTGGATATCTGAAGGCTATGGGGCCTTCATCATAAAGCCATGCAGTGTATATCATATCCCTCAATTCGTTTTCATCCTTGGGAGCCATGACCACAAAATTGGGTATCATCCGAAGATAAGCGAGATCAAATACACCGTGGTGAGTAGGACCATCTTCTCCCACCAGTCCTCCCCGATCCAGAGCAAATCTAACTGGAATTTTTTGAAGGGCCACATCGTGTATCAGCTGGTCAAATGCCCTCTGAAGAAAAGTAGAATATATTGCAGCAAAGGGCTTTAATCCTCCAAGTGCCATTCCTGCTGAGAACGTTACAGCATGCTGTTCAGCAATTCCCACATCAAAAAATCTTTCAGGAAATCTTTCCCTGAATAGATCAAGTCCTGTACCAAGAGGCATGGCAGCAGTGACTGCCACGATTCTTTCATCCTTTTCCGCCAGTTCCACAATAGTTTTTCCGAATATCTTGGTGTATCTTGGTGGTCCAGGTTTTTTAATGGGCTCCCCTGTCTTCTTGTCAAAAGGGCCAAGACCATGGAACAATTCTGTTCTTTCTTCAGCAGGCTTGTAGCCTTTGCCTTTTTTGGTAAGTATGTGAATTAAAATGGGACCCCTGAGTTTCCTGGCCCTTTCAAAGGTTTCGATCAGAAGCTTGGTGTCGTGTCCATTTAAAGGACCTATATATTCATAACCCAGCTCTTCAAAAAGAATGGTAGGTATAGCGAAGTTTTTTAAAGTTTCTTTTACCTTTTTTGCTATCTCTTTTGCCCTCTTGGAGAGAAACCTGGAGGGTATCCTGTCAAGAAGTTCCCAGAGTTCTTCTTTTAATTTAAAATAATAAGGAGATGTTACGAGCTTGGAGAGATAATTTGAAATAGCGCCAACATTTTCTGCAATGGACATTTCGTTATCATTCACCACTATGATCATATCTCTTTTTTGGGATCCAATCTGATTCAAGGCCTCAAGAGCCATTCCTCCCGTGAGGGCTCCATCTCCTATTATTGCAACAACCTTAAAGTTTTCTCCTTTGAGGTCTCTTGCCACTGCAAATCCCAGTGCTGCAGAAAGTGAAGTTGATGCATGGCCTGCTCCAAAAATATCATGTGGGCTTTCGGATCTTTTCAGGAATCCACTTATTCCTCCCCATTGTCTGATGGTTTTGAAGGCTTCTCTTCTACCGGTAATTATTTTATGAGGATATGCCTGATGCCCTACGTCCCAGATGAGTTTGTCCCGAGGTGACTCAAAAACATAGTGAAGTGCAAGGGTAAGCTCAACTGAACCGAGATTCGGTGCCACATGTCCGCCTACCTGGGATAGAACATCTATCATGTATTCACGAATTTCCTGGGCCAGTTCATCGAGTTCTTCAATGCTCAATTTCTTCAAATCTTCCGGTGAATTTATTTTATCCAGTAATCTCATTTAACGCCCCTTCTTTATTATAAAAGGAAAGGAGGGGTTTTTTCAACAATACTAACCTTTAAGTTTGAGGTCTTCATAGGCTGAGAGAGCTGCAATGACACCTTGAGAAGCAGCCACTACTACCTGGGCTACCCCTCCTGTTACATCACCTGCAGCATAAAGCCGAGGAATATTTGTTCTCATAGTGTTGTCCACTTTTATATATCCTCTTTCGTTCAAGTCAACTCCGAGAGATTTGGCAAGTTCACTCTGTGGCTTAAGCCCCACATAAATAAAGACACCATTGGCCAGGAGCTCTTTTGCTTCTCCTGTGACTCTGTCTTTATACCTGATCCCCTTCACCTTCTCATCACCGAATATTTCTGTTACCTGTGCATTCATTATATAATTTATTCCGAGTTCATTAATCTTTTTCACATAGGCGTTTTCACACATATATCTGGGCATGAATTCGATTATTGTAACATTTCGGGCAATGTTTTTCATGAAAATACCTGCGATTGCACCTGAATTTCCTCCTCCTATAATGATTACATCCTGATCTTTAAAGAAGTAACCATCACAGGTAACACAGTAGGATAATCCTCTTCCATAGAATTCTTTCTCTCCAGGAACGCCCAGGTGTTTGTGGGTTGTACCCGTTGCAAAGATAATCGCATCGCCTACATACTCAGCCTTTTCTGTTTTTATAATGAATTTGTCATTCTCTTTTGTAATCTCGTGTACCGGATTCATCTCCTCCACGGGAAGATATTCCTGGGCATGTTCCTTCATCATTTTTGCCAGTTCCTCGCCCTTGATTCCTTTTATGCCAGGGTAGTTTTCAATAAATGGTGCCTCTGCTGCAAGTCCTCCTACCACATTTTTCTCCACAACAATACCCTTCAATCCGGATCTTGTGGCGTATATTCCTGCACTTAGACCAGCAGGTCCAGCTCCTATGATAACGAGTTCATACTCTAGCTTCTCTTTTTCCTTTTTTGAACCAGGTATAAAAAGTTCCATCATTTCCTCCTTTTATGACTTTTCTGTCATATATTATACACCTATCTCGATTTTACTTCAATGAAGCATTAAAATTGAGTCATGGAAGAAATAAAACAAAGAGTAAAGAAGGTTTTAAAAAGAAGCAAAGGGGGAATGACCCTGAATCAAATTCTCAAAAGGGCGGGATTCCGGAAGAGGGAGAGGAAGAAAGCCCTTGGAGTGATATATAAGATGGAGGAGGAGGGTGAACTTCTGAAGGTGGGGAAAGAAAGATACGTACTGGTTGATGAAAATGTGGAAACGGGAGTTTTTGAAAAATATCCTCCAGGCTTCGGATTTCTTATACGAGAAGGGCAGGAGGATGTATTTATTCCTCCTCACGCAACCCATGGTGCCATGGATGGGGATACTGTGCTTGTGAGGATTGTCCGGGAAGCACCGGGGAAGAAACCCGAAGGTAGAGTAATAAGGATTCTTAAAAGGGCGAAAAACAGATATGTGGGGACCATCAGGAGGGGGCGAAGAGGTTATTACATCGAGCCTGACGAACTCACGTTGCCTCCCCGCATTGCCATTATAAAAAAGAAATCAATAAAAGTTAAATCAGGATTAAAAGTCACCTTCGAGGTTATAGGTGGGAGGGCAAAGATTGTGGATATTCTCGGGCATGAAGATGACCCATCCATTGATTTAAGAGCAGTTTTATCCAAATACGATTTAAAGGAAGAATTTCCCAAAAGGGTTAACAAAGAGGTACAGCAAGTTGAGGTCCTGGATGATGCCCGTGATCTAACAGATAAATTTATAATAACCATAGACCCACGGGATGCAAAGGACTTTGATGATGCAATTTCCATAGAGAAGAAAGGCCAACTTTACCATCTCGGTGTACACATAGCTGATGTGTCCTCTTTTGTTAAAGAGGGTGGAGCCACTGATAAAGAAGCATTTAAACGCGGAACCAGTGTTTACCTTATAAATTACGTGGTTTCTATGTTACCTCACAGGTTATCCTCTGACCTGTGTTCCCTTATGCCAGGCCAGGAAAGATTTACCATGAGTGTGTTTATGGATATAGATTCAGAAGGAAATGTAATTAGGAGAAGGTTTATGCGATCCCGGATCCGCTCTCGGGTGAGACTTTCCTATGAAGATGCCCAGAGAATAATTGAGGATAAGCCCCTGGAGGAGAATACGGTATCCGTCTTTATTGGTAATAGCTACGAGAAAATTAGGCCTTTTCTTCTTCAAGCCCTTGAACTTGCCAAGATATTAAGGAAAAAGAGGCAATCCCGGGGTAGTCTTGATTTTGATTTACCTGAACCTATAATAGAACTTCAACCCACGGGGGAGGTGTTATCGGTGGCCCCCTCGGTGAGACTCTGGAGCCACAGAATAATCGAAGAATTTATGATTAAAGCCAATGAAACTGTTGCTGAATTTCTGGAAGAAAATGAGATTCCAACCATATATAGGGTGCACGAAACACCAGATAGAGATAAATTAAAACAATTTTTGAGGGTTGTAGAAGGAATTCTAGATATAAAATTTGATGAAGATGTTGAAATTACCCGTGAATTCTTACAGAATATTATCACAAAGGCGGAAGAGATGGGGCATGGTACAATCGTTTCTTATCTCCTACTGAGGTCAATGAAAAGAGCTAAGTATTCACCCAACAATGTGGGACATTATGGTCTTGCGTCAAATTCATATTTACATTTCACATCGCCAATAAGACGGTATCCCGATCTTGTGGTCCATAGAATTCTTAAAAATGTTCTGGATGGTAAGCCTAAAACTTCACAGGAATTTGCCTTGAAACTTGAAAAAATAGCTATCCATTCGACAAAGCGGGAGGAGATTGCAGAAAAAGCAGAGTTTGATATAATAGACTTTAAAAAATACGGTTATATGAAGGAAAAAGTAGGCGATGTTTTTGAGGGGTTTGTCACAAAAGTCACTCCTCACGGCTTTTTTGTGGAAATAGAAGAATACTTAACAGAAGGTTTTGTTTCTGTGGATGTAATTGATGAATATCTTGAGTATGACTCTGCGAGAAAAATACTCGTTGGTAAAAATTTAACTATAAAACCGGGTCAGAGACTTAAAGTCCAGGTTGTTGCAGTTGATAAATGGCTCAAAAAAATGGAGTTAGTTCCTTATGAAGAAGTTTAAAGTCCTTGTAAAAGTAGATGGCTTAAAGCATGAGCACAGAAAGATTATAGTCCACAATCTGGGGGATATAGCGGAGATTTACTTCAATGAGAAAAATGCACCCCTGGAAGAGGTGGATGCACTAATGGTGTTCCACTGGAAAGGGGTAATAAGCGAGGTTTTGCTCGACAAACTAAAAAACCTTAAAGTTGTTCAAGCAATAACTGCTGGTATAGACCACATACCGGAATATATCCAGGAAGAAAGAGGCATAGAAATACATGGAGCTCAGGGGGCCAACTCAAAATATATAGCAGAGCACGTGTTTGCCTTCATGCTCGCTGCAGTGAAGAGAATCTGTTTCCACACCCAGGAGATGAGGAATCACCGATTCAGACAGGATCTTTATCATGGTACACTGTATGAGAAGAAACTTGCTCTTCTCGGTTTCGGCACAATAGGTCAGGAAGTGGCAAAAATAGCGAAACATTTTGATATGGAGATCAGTGTTTTTAAAAGATGGAAATTGCTGGACGAGGAATGGAACGCTGTAGTTAAATTTGTGGCTACGGACAGGGATGAACTTCACAAGATCCTGAAACATGCTGATTTTATTGTGGTTGCACTCCCACTTACAAGAGAGACAAGAAATTTACTTTCAAAGGAAGAATTTGCTGTTATGAAGAAAAAAGCAGTGCTGGTAAATGTCTCAAGAGGAAAGGTAATAGACGAGGAGGCCCTTTATAATCATCTTAAAGAGAATCCTGAATTTGTAGCCTGTCTTGATACATGGTGGAAGTATCCTAAAGAGGAAGAGGAATTCAGACAAGATTATCCCTTTGAGGAGCTACCCAATGTTCTAATGACACCTCATATAGCGGCGAAAATCCACGGATTTTTTGAAAATATGATACTCACAGCATCAAAGAAATTGAGGGAATACTTCTGGGAGGTGGAACATGGGGGAAGTCAAAAGAGTTAAGTTGAGGAACAAAGACAAATATATGGTTGCAGTGCACGGTGATATTACAGAAGAAAATGTAGATGCCATAGTGAATGCTGCAAATTCTTATCTTAAACATGGAGGTGGTGTTGCAGGCGCCATAGTGAGAAGGGGTGGAAAAATCATTCAGGAAGAAAGTGATAAAATAGGATACGTTCCAGTGGGAAAAGCAGCCATAACAACGGGAGGAAAACTAAAAGCCAGGTATGTAATCCATGCTGTGGGCCCCCGATGGGGAGAGGGGGATGAGGATAACAAGTTGAGAAGTGCAGTGAGAAGTGCCCTTGAACTTGCAACACAGTACAAGTTAAAAAAGATATCTCTCCCTGCAATAAGTACAGGGATCTTCGGATTTCCCAAAGATAGAGGAGCAAAAATTATTTTTGAGACTGTCCGCAATTATCTGGAAAACGAAGAGACCTGCCTTGAAGAGGTTCGATTCTGCAATATAGATCAGGAAACATCCAGACTTTTTGAAAAACTTCTTGAGGAATACGAGAAGCGGTAGACGATGTAAATATTCGGTAGACGGGAAACGGTAGACGGTAGACGAATGAATATTTTATATATTCTGTTTTCCGTTTCCCGTCTTCCGTCTACCGTCTACCGAAATAATTAGTGCGTTTCCCGTATTTCAAATTTATTTATCTGTTATATTGAGCGAATGCAAAGCATCTTAAGGTTCTCTGCTACAGGTATGGAGCAGCATTTTATGTCACTCTGCCCGCTTTTTGGTGCTCGATTTTAAATTTGCAATTAAAATTTTCTTACTTTAAAATTCAACAGTCTATTTGAGGAAGGAGGGTGTTATGTTTTCCGTAATCAAAAAAACAAATGCCCTGGAAGCAAAGATTGATGAGTTTCTTGATACTATTCTTAAGGCCTCCATGGAATTCAGG
>QNDO01000054.1 GCA_003644895.1 Candidatus Hydrothermota bacterium
CAGAGATAAAGTTGAAAAATATATTGAAGAATCGTTGAGAAAGACAGAGGTTGAAAGAACATCCTTAGAAAGAGAAAAAAGCGGTATTTTTACAGGTACCTATGCCGTTCACCCCTTTACAGAAGAAAAGATTCCCATTTGGGTAGGAGATTATGTTTTAGCAAGTTACGGAACGGGCATTGTAATGGGTGTTCCTGCACATGATCAGAGAGATTTTGAATTTGCAAAGAAATTTGGTTTACCTATAAAAGTTGTTATCAAACCTGTGAATGGAGAGACACCGAAGCCAGAGTTTATGGAAGAAGCATTTGAAGATTATGGAATAATGGTTAACTCTGGGGAGTTCACAGGTTTGACATCCCAGGATGGGATAAAGAAGATACAGGAGAAGCTGAAAGAAAAAGGACTTGGAGGAGAAGCCGTTTCCTATAGACTGAGGGATTGGTTGATATCTAGGCAGAGATACTGGGGGGCACCCATACCGGTGGTTCACTGCGAGAGATGTGGCATTGTTCCTGTTGATGAGAAGGCTCTGCCGGTGAAACTTCCTGAAAATATAAAGGATTTTAAGCCAAAGGGTAGGTCGCCTCTGGAAGATGTCCCCGAGTTCATGAATACAACATGTCCAAGATGCGGAGGACCTGCAAAGAGGGACTCCGATACCATGGATACATTTGTGGACTCTTCTTGGTATTATTTCAGGTATATTGATCCTAATAATGAGAAAGAAATCTTTTCTTCCAATGCAGTAAATAAATGGATGCCAGTAGATCAGTATATTGGTGGTGCAGAGCATGCAACCAAACATTTGATATATGCAAGATTTATCAATAAAGTTCTTTATGACGAAGGTCTTATAAAATATCTGGAACCCTTCGAAAATCTTTTTACGCAGGGTCTGGTTCATAAAAGTTTTTACTACTGTCAATACTGCGGGAGACCTGTTAAAGATGAAGAAGTGAAAGATGGTAAGCATGTAGAATGTGGGAGTGAAGTAGTTATGCTTACAGAAATGATGTCAAAATCCAGAGGAAATATCGTACCGGTGGGTCCTTTTGTTAAAGAACACGGCGCAGATGTTGCGAGGATAACAATTTTGTTCGCCGGTCCCGCAGAGAAAGACATGATATGGTCAGATGCGGGGGTAGAAGGGGCAAAGCGATTCATCAATAGAGTGTGGAGGCTCTATTCGGAAAATGAGGATATTCTCAGATCCGAAATACAATTCAATAAAGAGAACATGAACGATGATGAGAAAAATCTATACATTAACCTCCAAAGAACCATATACGAGGTAAAAAAAGATTCAGGAGAATTCCATTTCAATACAGCCCTTGCAAGGATTATGGAGTTTATTAATGCGCTGTATCAGTTTAAAGATAAGAATTCCCCCGTTTTTAAATTGTCTCTCCGGAATCTAGCTATTCTTATTGCGCCCTTTGCTCCCCATCTTGGTGAGGAGTTGTGGCACATGATGGGAAATAAGGATTCAGTATTTCAGGAGAGGTTTCCAGAGCATGATCCCGAATACCTTCATTTTGAGGAGGTGGAGATACCTGTCCAGGTAAATGGGAAGGTGAGGGGCAGGTTGAGAATAAAGAGAGGAGCTTCCGAAGAAGAGGTATTTAAAAAAGCCACATCCATGAAAAATGTGCAAAAATACATCAAAGATAAAGAAATCATTAAAAAGATTTATATTAAAGATAGACTTTTAAATATAGTAGTGAAATAGAAAAGTTAAGGAGGTATTTTATGGAGGCAAAAAAGATCAGAAACTTTGCTCTGATTGGACATGGAGGAGCAGGAAAAACATCACTTGCTGAGGCCATGTTTTATAAAGCAGGGGTCACCAACAGACTAGGATCTGTGGAGCAGGGCAACACTATAATGGATTTTGATCCCGAAGAAGTAAAAAGACAAATATCCATCAATCTGGGTGTTGGACATCTTGAATGGAAAGAGCATCTCTTCAATATAATTGATACACCAGGTTATCTAGACTTTGCAGGTGAAGTTTGTGCCGCTTTAAGGATCGCGGACAATGTGGTTGTAGTAATTGATGCTGCTTCAGGTGTAGAGGTGGGGACGGAGAAATACTATGAAATAGCAAAAAAGAGAAATTTACCTACTTTCATTTATATCAATAAGATGACTGCCCAAGAAATCAATCTCGATGCATTATGGGAGGACCTGAAGCAATATTTTGGACACGGCGTCACTCCCTTCCAAATTCCTCTCGGAAAAGGTACAAACTTCAAAGGCGTGTTCGACCTTATTCACGGCGATCTGAATTCTTTAGATCCTGAGTTTAAAGAAAAGGCGGAAGAGGAAAAGGAAAAGTTCAGGGAAAATATTATTGAGCTGTCGGAAGAGCTCTTAGAAAAGTATATGGAAGGAGAGGAGATTAAAGATGAGGAGTTAATTCCTGTATTAAAAGAGGGAATAATTAAAAGGGAAATCATTCCTGTAATATTTGGAGATGCAAAACACGCCATCGGAATTGAAGAACTTCTGGATACATTAATGAATTTTGGAGCCTCTCCTCTTGAGGGCCCAGAGGAAAAGGGAGTGCTAAGTGGCGAAGAAGTGATTGCGGAGAAGGACCCCGATGGCAAAACCGTGGTTTTTGTATTTAAAACCCTCCAGGAGGCTCATCTTGGGGAACTCTATTTTGTCAAAGTTATATCTGGAAAATTACAGTCCGGGACTGAGTTACTCAATGTAAATAAGGGGAAGAGTGAGAAGATCAATCAGATTTATTTTGTAAGAGGTAAAGAAAGGAAGGAGACAAAAGAGCTTGGATGTGGAATGATTGGTGCGCTTGTGAAATTAAAAGAAACCAAAACCAATGATACCTTGGCGGACAAGGAATATCCCGTATCGCTTACTCCCATAGAATTCCCTCATCCTGTTATATCCATAGCTATAGTTCCTCAGACAAGAGAAGACCAGGAGAAAGTATCCGAAGGTCTGAACAGGCTGCATGATGAAGATCCTACTTTTGAATTCAGATACGATACGGAGTTAAAGCAAACCCTGATTTCAGGTTTGGGAGAAATGCATCTTGATGTTATTGTATCTAAACTAAGAGAAAAATTTGGTGTTAATGTAACCACTGAGAAGCCAAAGATACCATATAGAGAGAGTATCAGGAAACCTGCAGAGGGTATGGGTAAATACGTGAAGCAAACAGGGGGACATGGACAGTACGGAATATGTTATATAAAAATTGAGCCTCTTCCCAGAGGGAAAGGCTATGAGTTTGTTAATCAGATATTTGGGGGAGCCATCCCTTCGCAGTTTATTCCCTCTGTGGAGACTGGAATTAAAAAGGCGATGGAGCAGGGAGTACTTGCAGGTGCTAAGGTAGTGGATGTGAAGGTTACACTGTACGATGGTAAATATCATCCAGTCGATTCTTCCAACCTTGCTTTTGAAATTGCGGGTTCGCTTGCTTTTAAAGAGGCAGAAAGTAAAGCTGATCCCTATCTCTTAGAGCCCATTTATGAGGTTGAAGTGAGAATTCCTGAAGAATTCATGGGAGATGTAATTGGAGACTTGAATTCCAGAAGAGGCAGGATCCTGGGAATGGAGGCAGAGGGTAAGATTCAGGTTATAAAGGCTCACGTACCTCTTGCTGAACTCTATAGATATTCTTCTACCCTTCGATCTATAACAAAGGGTAGAGGCACTTTCACTATGAAATTTTCACATTATGATGAAGTTCCAAGAGAAATCGCTCAGAAAATAATCGAAGAAGCCAAGAGAGAAAAAGAAGAGAAATAATTTATTTAAATTCAAGTATATATTTAGTACTAAAACTTCGGAAATCTGCTCTCAAATGGCAGAAAGCATCGAGTTTAGAGCCCCTCACTCCCAGGGGCTCTATTATTCTTCTTGTTCTCTGTGAAAAAGGGGAATCATAAATTATCTCCACGAATCTCTGCTGTCTCCCCAATAAAAAGATCTGCTGCGCCTTCTCGTCAAGTTTTGTTTTAAAATATCCACGTTCAAACATTTCATTTAAAGTGTGTATACCCAATCTTTCCATTTTTTCTACTATTTTAATCCAGATTTTCATTGTTGTTTCAGCATCAGGAAGTGCCCTATGGTTGCCTTGAGAGGCTATATCCAATTTCTTCGCCACTCCTGCAAGGGATTTTTCGTGTATTGGATTGAACACTCTGTTGATCACACTGAAAACATCAATTATATAATTGTAAAAAGGTGGTTCTCCTGATAGCCTGATTTCTTTGTTCAACATACTGAGATCCAGAGATAAAACATTAAAACCTATAAGTACCGAATCCCTGATAAAATCTTTGATCTGATTTTTAATTGATACAAAAAAGGGTGCATTTCTTAAAAGAGTATTAGTTAAACCATGAATATCTGTGGACCTCTGAGATACTGGAACTCCTGGATTCACTAAGGTGCTGAATGTCTCTTTCTTGCTTCCTTTTTTCCAAGCCACCAAAGCGATCTCCACTATTCTATCTTTATGCATGGCAACACCTGTAGTCTCTAAATCAAATGCTACAAAGCGGGTGCTATTTAGAGGAATTGGGTCCCGGGGAATATCTCCAAATATCACTTAAATTCCCTCCAGAATCTTTTTGATTTTTTCTTCAATCTTTCTACGTAATTGTTTATTTACAGCAATTTTTTCAGCTTCTTCCAGAGTTCGGATAGCCTGGAGGGTATCTCCTTCTTCTAAGTAAATATCACTTATAAAGATGAGAAAATCCGCCTTAAACCTAAATGTCTCCATCCTGTACTGATCTATAAGAGTCCACATAGCTTCTTCCAGTCCTTTATTTCTCAGAGCCTTTATGGTGAATATCAAAGCATTAAATCCACTTCGTGTATTTACATTTTCCCGTAAATCTTCAGCATAATTAAGTAGTTCATCCAATTTGTTATTTCTGTACAGTATATCCATGATACATATATCCGCTTCTTCTTTCATCTTCCCCTTAACTTTGCTGTAAAATTTAAGAGCTTCCTCATCATTACCTGTTCTTTCCTTCAATTTGCCTAAGAGGAGAAATACATCATTTTGGAATGTCTTTGTCTTTGTAGAATAGGTAAGAAGAATTTTTTCTATTTGATGGTCTCTATGGTGTTCCACAAGATATTTCAATGCAAGAAGAGTAGGTTCTTCATCTGGATAGAAATTTATCATGGAATCCAGTGCATCGAGAGATGCTGCGAAGAGCCCTGTTTTATAGTAATATAAGAACAATTCGTACAGTAATTCAGGATTTTTGGGACTCTCCGGATATTTTTTTATATAAGAGATATTCAACTGAGGTGCGCTTTTATATTTTCCTAATTTATAATTGCAATATTCTGCTCTATAAAAAAGATCATATTTGGTTTTGGGATCGCTTGTGAGTTCGGCGGCTTTGACATAATTCTCTCTTGCGAGATTAAAAATACGTTTTTTTTCGTAAAGTTCGCCCTTTAATTTGTACACATAAAATTTTAACTCTTTGTCCTCAAAATGGCTTTCGAGGAATCTCAGAATTTTTAGTGCATCATCAATATTACCCAGTTTAATCTTAACTTTTGCATTGTAATAAATACTCCACCCGTAATACCTGCTTTCTTGTGTTACGTGTTGAAGATCTTGAATCGCCATTCCCAGCTTCCCTTGGAGATAGTATATCTTACCGCGTCTAAAATGGATGAAATTTGTGTCTGTGTAAATTTTAAAATAATTAAGAAGTGTATCGTAGATGACCAGTGCTCTGCTGAATTTCTGCAATCGGTAGAATGATTCTGCTTTGAGTCTGTAAAACCTTGCAATAAGATTTGAATCCCGAAGCATTGAGACATTAATTTCCATAAGCAAGTCGAGGGCTCTTTTATAATATCCTTTCCTCTTGTATATATCAGATAGGATAAGCTTCACGGGATATATCAGAGGGTGGTTAGGGTTCTTTATTAAGAACTTTTTTAGTTTTTCTTCTATGGATGTTGTCCCCATAGAGTCCATGGCAAAATAAATAACTACCTCAGTGTAGAGTCTTTCTTCATTGCCCAAGCTTTCAATGCTGTCTTTATAAGGTATAATACCGGATAGATATCCAGCATTATAATATACAAGTATTTTTAATAAACTGAGTTGTATGTCTTGTGCCTCTTTGTAAGCCTTCAATTTGTTATTTTGTTTATAGTAAATATAAGTCTTTATATAATGGGCTGGAGGTAGATCCACATTCTCCAATTGCTTCAATGATTGACTAAGACTATCAATACCTAAATAACATAGAGATTTTAAAAGTCTTAAGGTATCATTAGGTTGTTTTAAAATCTCAGAGGCTTTTAATCCCTTTATATATTCTGATTGTGCGAGGGCTAAACTAACGAAAGTTTCAATGGTTTTTAATGATTCTACTGAAGTCATATAAGGGAGAAGCTCTTGCATTACAAGATATGCAGAATCAAGATTAAATAGGGCTATGTGACTACCAAATAAGATTTTAAGTGCTGTTTTTTTCTCTTCAGGGTAGTAAGCCAAATTTAGAGCTTTGTATGCTGTGTTTATAGATTGTTGATATAAATGATTATTGTAGTAGTGAAGGGCTTTGTTGATGTAGTGCGTAAATGTATTTTTTGATTCAAAAGGGGGAAAAACTATGAAAAAGAATATTAAACTAAAAACAGTTTTTTTAAATGATTGGATAAAAATGTTATCACCTCACGTTTGTAAATTTCTTTTATCCTTACTCTGCATCCGGAGAAGATGGAAAACTTTACATCCTATAGTATTCATTATGCCAACTTCAAAAGTACATTTTTTATTTGACTTCTTTAAATTCTGGGGTAACATTTTACTTTTTTTCTCGTATGTACCCTTTTTACTTTAAACCACTCCCTCTTCCATAAGCCTCCTTTTATTGTTGTGGTATTTAAATATAAACAAAAATATCATTTTAATCAAATTGATTCATTTCCGTTTAGTTTCTGTTTTTCCCTTAATTTTTTGAAAAAATTTTTCATGAGATTCTTAGCTTCTTTTTCCAGTGGTCCTTTCCTATTCCTTATGTTGTGATTGAGTCTTTTATCCTGAGGAATCTGATAGAGGCTGATACTCCCCCCGAATTTAGGATCCTCAACAGCGTATATAATTTCGTCCAGACGGGCAAGGACAGCTGCTCCAGAACACATAATACAGGGTTCCACGGTCACATACATACGGGCTCCATTGAGCCTCCAATTGCCTAAATATTGCGAAGCTGCCCCAATAGCTATAATCTCAGCATGAGCTGTAGGGTCCTTAAGTCTTTCTGTTTGATTGTGGCCTCTACCAATGATTTTGTCCTTATAGACGATTACACAACCTACAGGAACCTCACCTTCCTCAAAGGCTCTATAAGCCTCCTTTAAGGCTTCTTGCATGAAGTAATAATCATCTTTATTTTTCATAAAACTCGGTTTATTTTTTCAAATACGCGCCCGGAGGGACTTGAACCCCCAGCCTACGGATTCGTAGTCCGCCGCTCTATCCAATTGAGCTACGGGCGCTTAAATAATATTTTATGCCTTTTCTCAGATACTTTCAAGGCTTTTTAATTCATATTTATAACATAAAGGGGGCGTAACGCCCCCTTTATCTTTATGTTTCTGGTTAAAAAACTTTATTTTTACATTACTCCATATGCAAGCATTGCTTTGGCGACTTTTAGGAACCCTGCAATATTGGCGCCAGTAAGAAGGTCTCCGGGTTTGCCATACGCTTCAGCTGCTTCAACAGACTGCTTGTATATCTTCCTCATTATCTCTCTCAGCTTGTTGTCTACTTCTTCACGGGTCCACTGCAATCTCAAACTATTCTGGCTCATTTCAAGGCCAGAAACCGCTACACCACCAGCATTGGCTGCTTTAGCAGGCCCATACAGTATGCCGTTTTCCTGATATACCTTTATTGCTTCGAGAGTGGATGGCATATTAGCGCCTTCAGCAACTGCTTTAACACCAGCTTTTACTAAAGCTTCTGCATGATCCTTATGAATTTCATTCTGTGTGGCACAGGGGAGTGCTATATCTACTTTAAGACCTTCATCGCGTATTACATCCCATACAGATTTGCCTTCGTAATATGGCACATTGTACTTTTCTGCATATTCTCTAATTCTGCCTCTTCTCACATTCTTTAATTCCATAACAAAGTCCCACTTTTCGCCTTTTATTCCATCCATATCTACCACAGTACCATTCGAGTCAGAAAGTGTTATTACCTTACCACCAAGTTGATTCACCTTCTGTGCAGCGTGCTGTGCTACATTACCTGCTCCACTGATAGCTACTGTTTTCCCTTCAAGAGTCATTCCTTCCGAAGCAAGCATTTCAGATGTGAAGTATACAAGACCGTAACCAGTGGCTTCCGGTCTTATAAGACTTCCACCATATTCAAAAGCTTTTCCTGTAAGAACCCCTGTATGCTCATTGACTATCTTCTTATACATACCGTAGAGAAATCCAATTTCCCTTGCTCCCACACCGATATCACCTGCCGGTACATCAGTGTCAGGTCCAATATGTCTGTAAAGTTCCTGCATGAACGCATAACAAAATCTCATCACTTCTCTATCAGATTTACCTTTTGGATTAAAATCTGAGCCTCCTTTCCCTCCTCCCATAGGAAGTGTAGTGAGTGCGTTTTTGAATATCTGTTCAAATCCCAGAAATTTGATTATCCCGAGGTTTACAGTAGGATGAAACCTCAACCCCCCTTTATATGGACCGATGGCACCGTTAAACTGTACCCTGTATCCTCTATTAACATGAATTTCGCCTTTATCGTCTTCCCACACAACCTTGAACATTACAACTCTTTCTGGCTCCACGATTCTTTCATATATTTTTGCTTTTACAAATTCAGGATGCTTCTCTTCAGTGGGTTTAAGGGTTGTAAGGACCTCCTCCACTGCCTGTATGAACTCTGGCTGGTCCTTATCCTTCTCCTTAACTTTTGCTATTACATCATCTATCATTGACATTTTTTATAACCTCCTTGTTTTGAGTTATTAAACTCCGCTCTAGGATTTAGGTTTTAAAAATTTTCTTTTATTAGAATTCCTGAAATC